>CADBPB010000168.1 GCA_902796525.1 uncultured Erysipelotrichaceae bacterium
GCGTTTCGCTTTGAAAGGTTTTAACGTCGCAATAAACAGCGCCTTGCGCTTCTTGTTGATGAAGCCTGCGCCGTTGTGCCAGTAAGGAATCTCGTCCAGCACTTCATAGTCCGCTTCCTTTTTCATCTTTTCCTGATGCTTCTGCAGCTTCTCTTTGGAAGCCAGATAAAGGTCAGGTTCATTCGCATCGATCCCTGCCAGGAAAACGATCGTGTTGGGATCCAGCACTTTCAACGAAGATATCCCTAAAGGAAACGACAGGAACGGGCTCAGTTTGCCGCTACGGATATCCAGAAGCTGCAGCTTCTGATAGAGAGCCTTCTTGCTGCTGTTTTCTTCGGAAACGATCAGATGTTCCTCGTCGTACCAGGCAAGAATGCCGGTGCTCTTGTCTGTCTTGAACGGCTTCCGGTTGACATAGACGCTACGGAAATAGCGGTCTTTCTTCCTGTCGATCTCGGCCAGCTGATAGGCATAGTCTTTGCCCGAAGGCGAGAAAGAAAGATTCTCGATGAAACGGAATTTTAACAGATCTTCAATACTGATGTTTTTCATAGGATACACCTCTTTGTTCATCGCGATTATAACATGAAAAGAGCTTTGCGTTGATCGCAGAGCTCCTGTCTATTCATTAACGAATGTGGCGATGCCGCTCGGCCCGTAGCCATAGACATCCTGGTACTGGTAGACCGCATAGGCCGTAAAGAGGAAGGTGACGATCTCCGAAGCCAGGAAGCTGTACCAGATGCCATCGATCCCCATCAGCAACGGCAGTACGATTACAAAGATATTGTTGAAAATGATATTCTCGATCACCGAAAGAAACAGGCTCGTACGGTTGTTGCCGACGACATTCATGAATTCCTGGACGAAGACATTGTAGCCGAAGAAGAACAGTGCCGTCGGATAGGCTTTCAGCCCGTACGCCACCGCTTCTTTCAAAGCAAGCGAACTCTGGTCCGTCAGATAGAGACGGATGACCAGACCGCGTCCCGAATAAAGGATCCCGATGATGATCAGGATCAGGCCTGTAACCAGCACCAGGGTCTGTTTGCAGATACGCGAGAGTTTCTTTGCATTCTTTTCGCCATAGGCATAGGATGCGATCGGCGAGGTCGACCCGACCAGACCGAAGAAGGAATTCATAAACATGAACGTGACATTGCTGACGATGGAAAAAGCGGCCACGATCTCTTCGCCGCCGATGGCCAGTTCGACCCGGTTGCTGATATAGGAACTCAAAGAAATTGCCAGAGAGGTGATGAACTGCATCCTTCCGTAACGGATGACCTGCTTCATCAGGGCAGGGATCTGCCTATGCGGACGGGCGAAACAGATCTCGTGGTTTTTGTTGCTGTAGAAGAAGATGCCGAAAGCCACGACCAGGACGTTGCCGATCAGATTCGCATAGGCTGCGCCGACGATGCCCATCTTGAAATACACGATAAACAGGTAGTCGAAAGAAAACTGGCAGATCGTATCGATCATGGAAGCGATCATCGAGCACTTCGGTTTTCCGGCTACGACATAGAAACTGTTCAAGACATATTTGACCAGGATCAAAGGGATATAGAAACGCGAGACGCTGACAAAGGTCTTGGCATAAGGGAACAGGATCTCGGTCTCTCCCAGAAGCAGAAGGATCTGGTCATCGAAAACAAGCAGGAACCCTGTCAGGAACAGACCGACGACGAACGCCAGGATCGCCATGGTGGTGAAATCGCTCTTGGCTTCTTCGTTTTTCTTCTGTCCCATCTTGATCGAAGAGACTGTCGATACCGACAGCATCAGCATGCCCAGTGCATCCACCAGCATGAACCAGGGGAACAATATAGAAAAAGCGGCCAGCGCATTCTGCCCGCAGAATCTCGATACGAACAAGGCGTCGTCTAGGGTCGTCAGCAGCGATACCATCAGTCTCGTGATGATCGGCGCCGCCACGAACCCGATCAGTTCCAGCAAAGTGAATTCTTTGCCGATCGTGTTGGTCTTCGTTTCACTCATACGACAGTATGTTACAGAATAATATAGATGATGTCAAAAACAGTAATCACCTATCGAAAAGAAAAGCCGTTTCGGCTTTTCTTTCATATCTGTTTCTATTTGCTCCCATCCGTGCTTTGAAACTACTGAACTGTTCCGTTTTCGCTGACTGACGGAACGATTTCCAGGAACTCCCAGATCTCGCCTTTGGCATCTGCTTTTACTTTTACCGCATCGTTTTCTTTCAGGAACGAAGCGCGATAGTCGCCTCTGGACAGATCATAAGTATAAATCTGCTGTTTCTCATCTTTCAGAAGAACGATACTGTTGCCATCGATGACGATGATCTGCAGTTCTTTTACGGTAAAGCCGCTTTCCTGCAGTTCTTGCGGATCCTCTTTCCGATCCTTGCCGCCGATGAGTTTCTGATAATTATTGTAGGCATCTTCTACCGTCGTACCGGTTCCGACGTTCTGGTAATTCTCATAGCTGACGAACGCATAACTCTTGATCAGGTTGGCTCCGTCCACCATTCCCATGAAATACGTCGGGACGCCGCTGACATTCACCATGCTTGGGAA
>CADBPB010000169.1 GCA_902796525.1 uncultured Erysipelotrichaceae bacterium
AAGATCTTGAATAAGCCAAAAAACATCAAAGAAGATACAGATAAATGGATCAAAGACTACCTCGTTCTCTGCAAAAATGGCGATCAGCAGATCAATAATCTTTCCGGAGGCAATATCCAGAAAGTCGTTGTCGCCAGAGAATTCACATCCTATAACCGTCTGCTGATCTGTGATCAGCCGACCCGGGGTATCGACGTCGGAGCATCCCAGTTTATCAGGGAACGTCTGGTCAAGATGAGAGATGACGGGAAAGCGGTCCTGCTGATCTCGGCGGACCTGGGCGAGATCCTGAATCTGTCAGATACTTTGCTGGTCATGTATGGCGGCGAGATCGTTGCCTGTTTCCATGATGTCAAAGCCGTGACAGAAGAGGAACTTGGCTACTATATGTTAGGCATCAAGAAGATGTCGGAAGAAGAAATCGGAGGTGCGTTGCATGCTTAAGGAAAAACTTGCTTCCCTCAATATCGCGAATATGAACGCCCAGCAGAAGCACTCCCTGCTTCGCATGGCTGTTTCCATCGCGATCGGTCTGGGCTTGGCAACGCTACTGATCCTGCTGACCAGCGATAAACCGATGGAATCGCTGCGTTACTATTTTACCGCACCATTACAGAACGCCAGCTATTTCAGTTATTGGGTACAGAAGACGATCCCGCTGATTTTTACCGGAACGGCGGTATGCATCATGTTCTCGGCGAACCAGTTCAATCTCGGACTTGAGGGTTCTTTCCTCTTTGGCGGACTTGTAGCTGCGGTGATCAATATCTATGTGACTCCGTTCAATCCGGTTTTAGGCATTCCTCTTTCTCTGATTGCCGGCGCTTTGGTCGGATCGCTGATTACTTTCATTCCTGCGCTTCTGGACCGCTTGTTCAATGCGTCGGTTATGGTCACGTCGCTGATGATGAACTATATCTGCCTGTGGTTCTCGACCTATCTGCTGTTCTCACATCTGAAGGATCCGAGAAGCTCGAAAAACTCTTACAACTGGGCAGAAAAAGATCCGATCATGGTTCTGAAATTCGGTAAAGGAAACAAACAACTGACGATCTATTTCTCCATCCTGATCGCTTTGCTGGTGGTGGTTCTGGCCTGGTATTTCCTGTACCGTACCAAGACCGGCTACAAGCTGCGCACGGTCGGTGTTAACCATCATTTTGCCAGATATGTCGGTATCAATGCCGTATCTATTGCGATCGCGGTACAGCTGATCGGTGGAGCGATCGGCGGTATCGGCGGAGCTTGTGAGATCATGTCGAATTATATCAATTATTCGTGGGTGGATCTGACCGGCTTCGGCTGGGATGGGGTCACGATAGCGATCTTTGCCAAAAACAATCCGAAATATGTGCCTTTGGCGGCGATCTTTATCGCTTTCTTAAGAACGGGAGCGATGGTCATGTCTTACAAGACCAATATTCAGAATGACCTGACTTCCGTCATCGAAGGTGTCGTCATCCTCTTCCTGCTGGCTGAAAAGTTCCTTTCTAAGACCTATCGTAAGATGATCGTCAAAGAAACGGAAGAAAATCGCAGGCTGGAAGCAGAAATGCAGAAGGAGGTCAACTGACGTATGTTTGAATCGTTCGTACAAATACTGACGAATCCGAATTTCTATGCGAATGTCGTAGCGGTCACTCCTCCGATTCTGCTGGCAGCATTGGGTTGTGCGATCGCAGAAAAATCCAATTCAACCAATATGGGCATGGAAGGCATCATGCTGATATCTTCCTTGACGGGCGTTTTGGCTTCCTACTATATCGGACATAACAATCCTTGGCTGGAACTGATCGTGGCGATTGCTGTTGGCGGATTGCTGGGCTATCTTGTGGCATTCTTTGCCTTGAAACTGAAAGTCGATATTATTCTGGTCGGCATCGCCATGAACCTGCTTGGTTCCGGAGGAACCGCATTCTTCATGTATGTGTTTACCGGTGACAGAAGTTCGACCAACTCCCTGCAGACCGGCACTTTGCCGCAGATCAATATCCCATTCATCCAGGATATCCCTGTTCTTGGCAGGATCCTGTCGGGACAGAATATCCTGACGTATGTCTCTTATATCATGATCATCGTTCTGTCGTTCCTGGTCTTTAAGACGAAACTGGGCGTCAGGATCAGAGCTGTCGGCGAGAATGCGAATGCTGCTGAATCGGTCGGTATCTCATCGGTTCGCATCAAAACGATCGCTTTGATCATATCGGGAATGCTGGGCGGTATGGCAGGTGCATTCATGTCTTCTGCTTACGTTTCCTACTTCGCCAGGGATATCACGGCAGGACGCGGTTTCATCGGCCTGGCTGCCTGCTCTATGGGCGGAGCCAATCCGGTGCCTACCGCTCTGACTTCGATCCTATTCGGCTTCTTCTATGCGTTATCGAATTTCGCACGGAATACCGGCATTTCCGATAACCTGATCAAGATGTGGCCATATCTGGCGACGATCGTCGGCGTGGTCATCTATTCGATCAAGAAAACCAATGATGAGAAGAAGAGACTTGCCGGTGAAGCAGGCGAAATCGTCAAGAAGGAACATCGGCATTCCGAATTGCATTAGTATACAAGGCGGTCTTTGGACCGCCTTTCTTTCAAACACAGGAGAAGAATCATGCGAAAAATTATTATTGATACAGATACCGGTTCAGACGATGCCGTAGCGATCATGATGTGCCTGAGAGAACCTTCGGTGGAAATCGTGGCCTTGACGACAGTCAGCGGAAATGTGCCGGTGGAACAGGCGACATTGAACTGTCTGATGTCGGCAGAAATCGCCGTGGGAAAAGACAAGATGCCGCCGGTCTATGTAGGCGCGGATCGTCCTTTGATGAGAGAGAGGGTCCATGCGCGCAATGTTCATGGCGATGATGGCATGTCCGATGCGGATCTCATTCATCCGACGGTCAAGCCGGTAGAAGGAGTCCATGCCTGCGATGCGATCATCGATATGGTAAGAAAATATCCGGACGAGATCGAGATCGCAGTCATCGGCCCTGTGACAAATCTGGCGCTGGCTATGATGAAAGAGCCCGAGACGATGAAGCATCTCAAATGCATCTGGACGATGGGAACGACCGGCTTTGGTAGAGGCAACACGACGCCGGTCAGCGAATTCAATGTCTATGCCGATCCCGAAGCATATCGAGTCATGATGGATTTCGGCGTACATGTCTATGTCGGAGGCTATGATCTTTGCACCAGCGAGGCAGCCTGGTTTGATGAAGATACGGAAAGACTTCTGAAATCCGGAACAAGAGCGGCTGATTATGCGGTACGTTGCAACGAAAAACTGGCACAGTTCTGTCTGGCGATCGGCGGACAGAGGAGGATCGACCTGCCGGATGCCGTTTCGCTTTCACCGATGCTGTGGAATGATGTCATCGTGGCTAAGAGCGAATGTGTTTCACATGTCTGTACGGAACACAACGAGACCTATGGCCAGGTCATCTTCTATGACGGAAGGATGCTGGCAGGAATGGGCCCGGGTTTTGAAAATGCTTATTATGGCAAAAAAGAACCTAACTGCACAGTCATCTACCAGGTAGACAACGCTTTGTATAAACAAAGACTTGAAGCGTTACTGACGCAAGAATAAAGCAGGCGAGGAATTTCCTCGCTTTGTTTTTGTGTGGGATTGTCGTATTGCAAAGCAAGATCTTTTAAGGCTGAATGAATGGCATGAGATCGTTCTTATGCCTGATTTCCGATTGAAAAGAGCGATCTGATTTTTTACTTGGCTGAGATGGAACGTTGCTTAGAGCGACTCAGGAAGCGGCGAAATACGATCTGCCACTGATAGAGCGAACCGTGGACGATATGAGAATCTCCGTACCTTCCGCTGAGATGAACCGGATAATTTTGATCCAAGTTCCTCATTGCTTGAGGATTTTTTCCGTTTCAGGTGAATAATGATTAGGAGGTGCATAATGATAAAGAAGATCCTGATCATTGTATCGATTGTTCTTGCATTGTCTATTAGTTTGTTTCTATCGGCCAAGACGTATCTGGAATACCGCCAGGATTATGTCGATGTCTATGTGGCGTCGCATCAGATCGCACAGCGGACGCTTCTGTCTGACCGGGATCTGGCGGTCATCCGTCTGCCGAAACAGGTCCTGAATGAAGACATTGTGAACGATCCCGAGCAGATCAAAGGGAATTATGCGAAACTGTCTTGCAGCATACCGAAAGGTTCCATGTTTTACAAGACGGCACTGGAAAGCGATATAAAGGATCTGGCTAATACGTTGCTGATGAAAGGATAGGTCAATTACGACCTTTATGTCGGTGAGATCAAGATCAATTCAGGCAGCATAGTTACGGAGATGTATGTCGATCTGTTTCTGACGGTCAGCAGGAACGACAAACTGATCAGCGATCTGCTGATCAGAGACTGCCGGATCACCGGTCTGTATGACGGCAATGGCAGACAGATCCTGGATTACGACCGGGATTCGCGGGTCCAGATCATTTCGCTGGCGGTCAACGAGGATGAAGTCAGCCTCATCAACAAGGCTTTGAAAATCGGAGAAGTATCGGCCATCGTCGGAAATAAGACGTATCAGAATCATGTCTGCAGCACTTTAAACCGCGATTCAGAGCTTCTGGAATATCTCGAGTGATGATATGATTAGGATATGAGACGAACGATAAAAGCCGTTCTGCTGCTGCTGTGGATGGGAATGATCTTTTATTTTTCCGCCCAACCTGCAGCCGATTCTACCGTCACATCCAATGGAGCGGCATTGCTTCTGTACCACCTATACCGTTTTCTTGGTCTGCATGGCGCTACCGAAGCGGATTTTCTGGAAATCTATATCGGACCGATCCGCAAGACGGCACATCTGATCGAATTCATGATCCTTGGCATTCTTGTTGTTGCGAACATCCGCGAATACAGGAAGAAGAACTACCTGCCGCTGGCACTGTTTCTATCGGGAATTTATGCGGTTTCCGATGAGCTGCACCAGCTGTTCGTTGTAAATCGCAGCTGCGAAATCAGAGATATGCTGATCGATGTTCTGGGGGCTTGCCTGGGGGTCTTTCTTTGTCATGCGATTTATGAATGGAGAAAATAATCATTGTTTTATTGCTGCTAAGCTCGTGTGAAAAGCATCGTACGATGGCATGCGAGAGGCGGGATCGCGAGAAACAGGTCTATCTGGATATCGAAGCGGATTACGACGAGATCCGGTCCGTGCTGGTGAATGAGGTATTTGTCATTCCTTATTCTCTAACGGCTGATCGGAGATGCATGGAAGATCTGAAAAAACAGCTGGATGCTACGTATCATTTCGAAGAGAACAGGCTGATTCATCGCTATTATTATGAATTTGAGGGCGTTTACAGTCTAAGCGCGACGGCCGATTATCTGAGGAATCTGAATTATATCTGCCGATGAAATCATGCCTCGCCGTTGATGAAGTCATCAGGAAAGCGTTGCTGCATAAGGCATCCTACCTGCTAGTGGCCCATAATCATCCCAGCGACAATATCGCTCCGTCACAAGCCGATATCGACCTGACGGATAAGCTTCAGAATGCCTGCAGGATGATGGGGATCCCTTTGCTGGATCACATCATCGTCGGAAAAACCGACTATTTCAGCTTTAAGAACCACGATATGATAAAATGAATCTGTGAATAAAAAGTTCATTCTTGTTTTAATCAGTATCGTTTTATGCTCATGCATGAGTATGACGGATCTCCAGCAGTCGCTGACCGATGCTTTTGCATTGGATACGGATGGCTCTGCGATCCGCAGAAACAACTATACGGACTATGTCGACTACTATCTGCCGAGCGACATGCAGGAATACGACTGCAACGAGATCTCTCATAGCTTCATGTTCAACCATTCCATGGTCATCATGGACGTCAATATCGCAGGGATCATCAATGCCAGGTACTATAAGGATGTCCATATCGCCGACGAAGGATTCTTTGATAAAAACAAGCTCTGTTTCCACCGGGAAAGCAGTTTCGTGAAAGCGGACGGAACCGAATATCCGTATCTGTGCGATGTCTACGATTACGAAGACGATTTTCTGCTGTATTTCACCTGTGAAGATGCCATTTTCTATGCCTATGCCAGCAAAGAGGATCTTGTGCCTCTTTGTTCGAGGATCCTGCTGATCGCAAAAAGCATGAATGTCGATCACACGGATATCATCGCCGACTTCTCTTTCAAGGATGTCATCGACTATCAGAAGAAGCAGGTAAACCTGTTTGAAACCATCATGCCGGTCAACGGAAACATCAATGATTTCCTGCTTGATCCCGTCAGCAATAATGATGAAGGCGAATAAAATATGTTGTACAATGTCTGTGTAGGAGTAGATTTATGATCAGCGGAATTAAACAGAAATTTATCGATATTTTGTTTGAAAGAGATCCCGAAGATAAGCAGGAACAGCCTGCCGTCGACATTACGGCTGAGCCCGAGGATGTCGTCAGCAACTTCAATGCGAAGGATGTTTTGTATAAATCCAAGAGTTCGGCTTTTATCGATCTTGAGGAAACGATACAGGAAGCCAAGAAAGAGGAGGATCTTCCGCAGGATTATCAGTTCTCCCAGCAGATTTCGCCTATGTTCGGCGTGGTCAGGAAAGAGGAGGACAACAGTCAGAACGTGATCCGCATAGCGGAGAAGGATGAAAGCATGGTCAGCAAGCCGGATGATTCGCATCTGGATATCGTTACTTCGCCGTTTTTCGGCTATGGCCAGAATTATGTGATCAAGCAGCCCTCGGAGGACAGCGTAAAGGAAGAGGACTATCCTTATGACCAGGATGACCCTTATGTTCAGGGACTCTATGAACATCCCGATATTCCTTATGACGACAATCAGGAACCTGCCGATGAAGATATGAGACTCTTTGATGAATACGAGGACAAACGATGAAGTACTATTTTATCGGTATCAAAGGTACGGGCATGGCTGCATTGGCAGTCATGTTGCATGAATTGGGGAATGAAGTTTGCGGTTCCGATCTGGAGAATCATTTTTTTACGGAAGATGAATTGCGTGAAAGAGGGATCCCGATCTTTTCTTTCGATCCGGATCGTATCACGGAAGACTATGATACCGTAATTATCGGAAACGCCTTTCTGGAAGATTTTCCCGAAGTCATCAAAGCCCGCGCCACCTGCAAGTGCTTCCGTTATCACGAATTCCTTGGCGAATTCATGAAAGACTACCGGACCGTAGCCATCTGCGGTTCCCATGGCAAGACCACGACCACGACCCTGTGCAAGACGATGCTGTCGGCCTTCAAAAAGACCGCGTACCTGATCGGCGATGGGGAAGGGTTCGTCGAGAGAGACAGCGAATACCTGTGCGTCGAAGCCGATGAATTCCGCAGGCATTTCGCCTGTTACCATCCGGAATATGCGATCATTACGAATATCGAGATCGACCATGTCGATTATTTCAAAGATGAGATCGATTATTTCAACGCCTATCAGGAATTTGTCGACAATGTCGGCAAGACCGTGTTTTATTACGGCGACGATCCCTGGTGCCGGAAGCTTGCGTTTCCGACGGATGCCTACAGTTTCGGTCTGACGAAGAACAATGACTATTATCCGGAAAATCTGAAAGTCGAGGGAGATCATACGTCCTTCGACCTGTATTACCGGGGATCTTTCCTGCATCGCTACGATGTTCCTCTGGTAGGAGATCATGTGATCATCGATGTCCTGGGCGTCATTGCCTTCGGCGATCAGATGGGTTTTGAACACGGCAGGATTCAGGAAAGCCTGGATAGCTACATCGGTCCGAAACGCAGATATGTGATCGAACGCTATGAAGATACGGTGTTCGTAGATGACTACGCCCATCATCCGACGGAAGTCAAGGTGACGATCGAAGCTTCCAGGAAACGTTTTCCGGACAGAAAGATCATCGCCATCTTCAAGCCGCATCGCGCGTCGAGGGTGCTGTATTTTGCGGAAGATTTCAAAAACGCTTTGGAGCTGGCGGATGAGATCTATCTGATCGATTTCACTTCGATCGATGATAAACAGGACGGCACGGATATCGATATCAGCTACCTGGCCGGGATGATCCCGAACAGTCATATCCTGAGCGAAGACGAGGAGGGAGCGAAACTTCTGTCGCAGTACAAAGGAGAATGCCTGGTCTTCATGTCAAGCAAAGATATCTATAATATCGCGCAGTTGGTCAAGAAATACCTGTAATTATTGAAAAGGCATACATAATTATTGAAAATATTTTCATTTTCAACTAAAATGATGATATGAGGTGAGAATTATGGATGCTTTTATTTTGGCTTTTAGAAACTTATGCAATGATTTGATGCCTATCCTGGGTGCGGTGTGCCTGGTTTGCCTGATCGTATTGCTGATCAAGCTGATCAAGATGATCGAAAGTGTCGATCTGACTGTCTTGAAAACCCATGGTACCATCGAACTGGTAGACCGTTCGATCGAAAAGGTCCAGGCTCCGCTTGATACGGTAGCAAAAGTCTCGACCACCGTCGATAAGGCGCATGACGCGACAGTTACGGCAGTTAAGGAAGTGACGGAATACATCACGAAAAACGCCGACGAAATCAAAGATAAAGTCACGACTTTCATCAGTGAAAAGACAGAGAAGGTCGATGAGCTCAAAGAACCGAGTCCGGAGGATCTCATCGGAGGTTAACAGTGAATCATCTAGAGTTGAAAGAACGGGTCGACGAGCTTAAGAAAGCTCTTTATGCCATGATCGCCAAAATATCGGCAATCTCATCCGATGGCAACGATGAAATCGAATCCGTGAAACGGAAAGCAGTCGAATTATTGAACGATGTACTGGTCAGGGTCGAAAGCCAGAATCTCTCGCGTGTCGATCCGGACAGTTTTGATAAGGAATTGGATAATGTCAGCCAGAAAGCCGTAGAATTGTACCAGAGCGTGCAGGGGAGGATCAGCGCCATGAAAGGGACTGCTCCTGTAAAAGAAGCGGCTCGGTCTGAAACGGTCGTTCCGGAAACAAGGAATGAGACCACGAACGATGGAATCTCCGCAAAAGCTGCCGCTGTCATCATGAGCTGGCTGAAGAAAGAGGAAACGCTATGAAGAAAGTAACGATCTATGAAGTCGCCAAAGAAGCGAACGTATCGCTTGCGACCGTCTCCCGGGTCATCAACGGATCCTCCGTTGTGAAACAGGATACGAAAAACCGGGTAGAAGAAGCCATCAAGAAGCTTGGCTACCGTCCCAATGCGATCGCTCAGGGTCTGGCTCTGTCCAAAACCACGACAGTCGGTTTGATCATTCCAGCGACTTCCATTTCTTTTTCAGGCAGAATGATCAACGGCTTATGCGATGTCGCCAAGATCTATGACTACTCCGTCTATCTGCATACCATCACGGAAGGCGTCACCGATATCAAGGAAATCATCGACGATGTGATCAAAGACAGAGTCGACGGCGTCATCATCTATGCCGACAAGGATCTGGATGAATCCACGAAACTGCTGGAAGAATACAACATTCCGATGGTCGTCATGGGCAACAAGATCTCTTCTGAAAGCATCTGTTCCGTCTATTTCGATTATCGTAACGCGATCCGCGAGTTATGCGACGGCTATCTGAATAAAGGCGTCGATGACATTGCGGTCCTGCAGGACCATCGCAACGATGTCGTTTCGGAGTCCATCTATAACGGCGCAAAAGACGCATATGCGAAACATGGCAAGGAATATAAAGGCTATATTACCGTTTCCAAAGACAACCGATCCACCTACAAATTCCTGAAATCCTATTTCAAGACGCATAAGCACCAGGTATTCATCGCCAACCGCGATTCCCAGGCCTTGGCTGCTTTGAACGCCGCGACCGGCAATGGGATCGCGATTCCTGAAGATATGGAACTTGTCTGCATGAACGAAAGCAAGTATACGTCTTCGATCCGTCCGGAGATCAGCGCTTTCAACGTGCCTTACTATGATCTCGGAGCGATATCCATGCGTCTGATGACCAAGATGCTGAAGGAAGAAGCGGTCGAAGAAAAAGAAAAGTGTATCGAGATCCTATTCTCGCCGAAGAGCACGACAAAGGAGTGATTATGCAGATATATGACGAACTGGTATGGAGAGGTCTCATCAAGGATGAATCTTCTCCGGAACTGAAAGATCTTCTCAATAAAGGAGGAATGACCTTTTATATCGGCACCGATCCAACAGGCGATTCGATGCATATCGGACATTTCTCGTCTTTCCTGATTTCCAAACGGCTGAAAGATGCGGGGCATCATCCGATCCTGCTGGTCGGAGGCGGGACCGGGCTGATCGGCGATCCCAAGCCGGATGCCGAACGTCCGATGATCACGGTCGAAGAGGTCCAGCACAATTATGAATGTCTAAAGAAACAGGCGGAAGATATTTTTGGCTTCGAAGTCGTAAACAATTATGACTGGCTGAAGGATTTCAGCTATATCGACTGGCTGAGAGATGTAGGAAAGTACTTCAATATCGGCTATATGCTGAATAAAGATATCGTCAGAAGAAGGCTGGAAGAGGGCATCACTTATACCGAATTCTCTTACATGACCATGCAGGCCTACGATTTCTTGCATCTTTATCAGACGCGTGACGTGACGCTGCAGGTCGCAGGACAGGATCAGTGGGGCAATATTACGGCCGGTATCGAACTGATCCGCAAGAAGCTCGGAAAAGAGGTCTACGGCTTTACGATGCCGCTGCTTACGAAGGCGGACGGACAGAAATTCGGCAAGACCAATGGCAAGGCCATCTGGCTGGACATCAATAAGACTTCCGCTTACGAGATGTATCAGTTCTTCATCAACTCCGAGGACGACAAGGTCATCGATTATCTTAAGTTCCTGACCTTCTTAAGCAAAGAAGAGATCGAGGCGCTGGAAGTCCTCCATCGCGAACATCCGGAACAGCGGGCTGCGCATAAAGCTCTGGCAAAAGAAGTCATTACTTTCCTGCATGGCGAGGATGCCTATGAATCTGCCGTCAGGATCGCGGAAACGTTCTTTAAAGGCAACCTGAAAGATCTGAGCTATGAAGAACTGAAACAGGGTACCGCCGATCTGGAGAAACATGCGATTCCTGACAACGCGCCACTGATCAATACGCTGGTCGCGATCGGCGCCTGCCGCTCCAACCGGGAAGCCCGGGATCTGATCA
>CADBPB010000170.1 GCA_902796525.1 uncultured Erysipelotrichaceae bacterium
AAGAACGCCTTCGTTGGGCCGGGCCTGGCCGTAGAGTTTCTCCCCTGCCAGCTTGGTCGCCAGATGCAAGGCTCCCGTACCGCAGCTTAAAGCGACGGCATATCTGACGCCGATGTATTCGGCCATTTCCCGTTCGACTTCATCGATATTCTTGCCTACGGTCGTGACCCAGTTGGTATCGAATGCTTCCTTGATATATTCCTGTTCCTGCCCATGCATGGTCGGTGTTGCCAGAAATACTCTTTTCTCCAATGGTTTTCTCTCCATTTCTATTCCTCGTTTCTTTTATATGTCAGAACCGTTTCTGCTGTAAGATCTAGCAGTCTGTCTTCATCGTTGTCATAAGATGCTTCATAAAGCTCTTTCAGTTTCTTCAGGAAATCATCTTCATCGATTTCCAACGGTTCGCCGATATAGATCAAATCATTCTCTGTCTTCTTGTTACCTTCGGCATCCATCAGTTTTTCCTCATACAGTTTTTCGCCGGGTCTGAGTCCGGTATAGACGATCTTGATATCCTCGTCCGGCTTGAAACCGGAAAGTTTGATCAGGTTTCTGGCCAGAGTATCGATCTTGACCGGTTCGCCCATATCGAGGATGAAGATCTCTCCGCCCTTGGCATAAACTCCTGCCTGCAGGACCAAAGAAACAGCTTCCGGGATCGTCATGAAATAACGGATGATGTCGGGATGCGTTACCGTGACAGGACCGCCGGCTTCGATCTGCTTCTTGAATAGCGGGATGACCGAACCGTTGGAACCTAGTACATTGCCAAAACGCACTGCCACGAATTCCGTATCGCCCTTCAGATGGTCGACGCTCATTTCCGAGAAACAGTCTTCCACAACAGCCAGCTTGTCGGTATCATCGTTCTTTATGAGTTTGGCGAAGGTCTGGATGACCATTTCGCACATCCGCTTGGAAGCGCCCATGACATTGGTGGGATTGACTGCTTTATCCGTCGAAATCAGCACAAAACGTTCCGTACCGTATTTGGTAGCGGCATAGGCCGTCTTAAAGGTTCCGATCGTGTTGTTTTTGATTGCTTCGCAAGGCGAAGCCTCCATCAGCGGAACATGTTTATGGGCTGCCGCATGGTAGACGATCTGCGGACGATAACGGTCAAAGACCTGATCGATGCGCTTGGAATCGCGGACCGAACCGATCAGTACGACCAGATTCAGATCCGGATAATCCCGTCTGAGTTCCTGCTGTATATCATAGGCATTATTTTCATAGATCTCGAAAATGATCAACTGCTTGGGATGATGTTTGCTGATCTGGCGGCAGAGCTCCGAACCGATCGAACCTCCTCCTCCTGTCACCATAACGACTTTATCTCTGACAAAATCGGCGATCTCCTCGTTGTTGACATTGATGACATCTCTGCCTAAAAGGTCCTCGATCGCAACAGATTTCATCATACTGACGGAAACATCGCCATTGACGATCTGCTGTATGCCAGGCAGCACCTTGATGTCGCAATTGGTTTCTCTGCAGATATTCAGGATATCCCGTTTTTGCGCATTTGTGCTGGAAGGAATCGCGTAATAGATCCTATCGATATGATACCTATTGACATTCTCCAGAATATCGTCTCTGCCTCCTACGACCGGAACACCATCGATATAGCGACCAAGCTTGTTGGTGTTGTCATCGATGATGCAGACCACTTTCGCATTTGATTCGATATTCTTGTTGATATCGCGCAGGATGGTAAGTCCGGCATCTCCTGCCCCGATCAGCATGACATTGGTCTTGTTCTTGCTGTTGCGCTGCTGACGTATCATCAGCAAGGCAAAACGGTAAGAAAAACGGATGACAGTCGCAAACATCACCTGCAGCAGGAAACCGATCACATGGTAGGAACTTGGCATTCTCGCTCCGAACAGACGAGTCAGAATGAAATTCAATGCGCCGCAGGTACAGGTCGCAATCACTATATTGATCAGTTCATTGTAGCTCGCAAAACGCCAGATGCTGCGGTAAAGCTTCATGAACCAGTAGATCATGATGCTCATGATCGCATAGGGAATGATGAACTTATAGTATACCGAAAGATAGACTTCAGGGATTGACAGAAAACGGAAATCGAAGCGCAGCCACAGGCCGAAGAAATAAGAAAAGCAGATCGTAACAAAATCATATCCCATCAGAAAGAGAGCAATCACTTTCCAATGTTGAATATAAAAGGCACGAGTTTTGCTCATGCCTCTATTTTACAACATAAAATAATATATTAAAACCCGACCGTCCTATGTGTCAGGACAAGCTCCTACGTTCTCAGGAATCCTTTCGTGTATCGGCACGGCCTATCGTCCATGGCAGATAGCGATTGATAAAAATGGTAGGAATGATCAGAATCAGCGCAATCATAGAAGTCATGACAGTACAGAAGAGCGCTCCCGGCAAGGGGTTTTCCAGCACCGTCTGATAGAATCCGCTCAGGAAATACCTGAGAAAAGCTTCGCTGGCAGTGATCGGCTTGTTGTGGAGAGAGAAATACAGTAAGGTATTGCTGCCGATATAAAGAAATGGTTTGTTGGCAGGGATCTTTTTCGCAATTATGACGATCATTATGATACCTAGAAAATGGCACAGATGATCATAGAAGAAATCGACATACCAGGCAAAAGACCATTCCATGATTTCAGGGACATAAACCAGAAGCAGGTATGCTGCGACGATCAGGATCGTCTTCGTCCAGTTCAGTTTTTCATCGAACGATGTTTCCTGTTCCTTGAACAGATATCCCAATACCATGAACAGCAATGCTGTCGGAATGTAATCGATATGCCATGGCAGACTGATTACCTTCCACGGCAGCAGCTCGGGATCCATGTAGACTTTATAAATCTTTCTTAACAAAGCCAGAACCGTACAAAGCAGCAGCAGCTTTCCCTTGTTCCGTTCTTTCTCATACCGGCGTATCACAAAGAAAAAAACCAGAGACGCCGAAAACAAAGCCGGTATGAACCACATCCGTTCATCATAGTATCTGATCTGCAGAAGATTGCGGAACAGTTCTGTCCTGAAATCGTTGCTATGATGCTTGAAAGATTTGATATTGGATAGGATGATATTGAAATTGCTGTAGATGAACCACGGCAGAACAAGTGCCCTGAGTTTCTTTTTCAGAAATGATTTAAAATCATCCTGATGCCTGTAAGTAAAACCGGAACAGAAAAAGAAAATCGCCAGAAAGAATGGTGTAAAAAAGATCCGTACGAATGACGGACAGGCTTCAAAATGACTGAACATCACAAAATAAATACCAATAAATTTTGCGATATCGATCCATGCGATCCTTTTCTTCATCATCTTTTTTAAAAACAATGCAGTCGTATCCTCGTCGACCTGCGTATCTAAGATCTCTTTAGCAACAAGAGTATATTTCTTTCCGTTGCATTCGATATAGGCCCATCATTCGGGGAATTCATAAACCGATTATCTCGCGAATAATATGATCAGTATTCTGCCACTCCTTCGTTATCCTGCATGATGATCTTCTTCGCTTCGGCAAAACCGACATTCATGAACAGATCCAGCGCAGAAAGATGGGAAATGAATTCCTCCGTCCTTCTTTGCGGATAGACAGGATGATGGTAGTCGTTAAACACGACCTTGATGCCTGCGTCCCTGAATGTATCCATATCCAGATAGTCTCTGCCGCTCGGTCCGGCGATGTAAACACCCGCGCCTGCTTTCTTACAGATATCCAGAATCAGGTCACTCTTTAGGCCATCCGCATCCAACTCACTGGAACGCAGATATTCCGGATGGATATCTAGCTGTTCATTGAACGTTCTGATGATTGCGATATTGATCTCCCAGAACAGATCTGTATCCAGAAGGATGCATCTTTCCAACAACGGATAGACATTATTGAAATACGGATACTTCCCGTAGCTCTGCCTGATCGTCTGCAGGTACTTTTCGCGCCATTTGCTATTCTTAGGATCGTCGGCGATCCTGGTGGTCGCAATCGAACCGTCCATATGACCCTTGTTGCTGACGGGAATGGAGATCCATTGCACGCCATTGGTTCCTAAGATGCGGTTCCGGTTCTGAAAATAATTCTTTTCATACTGGACCGAATCCAGGATCACATAGCGCTGCGCTTTCGCCATCTTGTTGAAAAGTCCCAGCCAGGGAAGATGCTCGGGCTGATGGATCGTAATGATCATGGTTCCTCCTACAGTTTCGAATCTTTCGTGAAATTCAGTTCCAGACGCAGGATCTCGAATGCCTCGGCATACTGCTTGCCGATCTCGTAGCCACGGAATCCGCAGCGGCTCTTCACTCCAGTGATCCAGTCTTCGCCACCGAATTTCTGATATTCGGATTTATGCTCCTTCAAGGCAGCGATTTTGATATCGTCTGTCTCAT
>CADBPB010000171.1 GCA_902796525.1 uncultured Erysipelotrichaceae bacterium
AGAAGTAATCGTAACAGCCGTAGAGAAATCGCCGTCATACCCCTGATCGACCATCATGGGGATGAGAATGGAACCAAGGGAGGCAGTATCCGCCGCGGCGGATCCGGAAATGCCGCCGAAGAAGTAGGAAGCCACGATATTCACCATGGCCATGCCGCCGCGCATCCAGCCGACAAGTGAATCGGCCAGCGCGATCAGTTTCTCCGAGATACCGCCGGATCCCATGAGTACGCCCATGGTTATGAAGAACGGAACCGCCATGAGACTGAAGGACCATACGCCCTTGACCATCTGCTGTACCAGCGTGACCAGCGGCTGGCCCATGGAGAGCATGCAGAATACAGTGGAAAGACCGACAGCATAGGCGATCGGAAAACGCAGAACAATCATAAGAAGGAAACTGCCCAGCAGGATGATGGTTGACAAGGTTTCAGGATTCATGCCTGCACCTCCTTCTTTTCTTCCGGCTTGACAAAGAAGGCTTCAATATGCTGGAAGATCTGTTCAAGTTCAAAGATGATCATGCTGCCGCCGGCCACAGGCACAGGCAGATATTGCCAGAACTTGCTCAGGCCGGGCAGGGAAGCATACTTGCCGCGAACGGCAAGAGGGGAGTTGCAGAACTGAATGCCGTAAACCAGCAGAATAATCCCAAGCGCACACACAGCAAGATCTGCCAGCAGATCCAAGCAAAGAATCACTTTCTGAGGAAGCATGTTGTCAAAAGCTGTCATCCGAATATGAGCACGGCGCCGAATGGCAAGCGTCGCCGAAAGAACAGCCATGTAAGCCATGAAGGTCAGAACAATTTCCTCACTCCAATGAGGATCTGAAATGAACGGAATATAGCGTCCAAGTACAGACCAGCTGGTTACAATGATATCTCCGATGAGCAGAAGCTTGCAGATAAATAAGACAATCTTGTACGTCCAGTCATAGATCGGTTTGAGTTTTTCCAGTGTCTTGAAAAAGGCTGGCATAAAACCCTCCTCTCAGCTTAATCTGATAAGCGTCTTGTGTAATTGCGTATTTTCCAAGAAAACCGGAAATCCGAGGATCTCCGGTTTTCTTGGAAACCATCAAACGTTTTTGATTACTGCATGTCGAGAATCTGCTGATAAAGATCAGCCAGTTTTTCGGTGTTCGCCTTGATGGTAGGCTGGCAAGCTTCGACCCAGGCAGACTTGTCTTCCACAGGGATGATGGTGGCTCCGTCGGCCTTGAGTTTCTCGAAGGTTTCAGATTCGATCTGGGCTACGACTTTTGCACAGGTTTCAGAAGCAAACTTGCCGGCTTCCATGATCCAGCCCTGCTGATCGGCATTGAGCTTGTTCCAGGCGTTATCAGAGATGACAATCTGCAGTGCGCCCAATGTATGGCCATCCAGAAGCAGATAGGGAGCGACTTCCTGGAAAGCATTGGAGCGATAATTGGCGGTGGGCTGCTCGGCAGCATCGACAACACCGGACTGCAGAGCACTGTAGAGCTCAGTGAAAGCCACAGTGGTTGCGCTGGCGCCCAGGTTCGTAACCATGCCAGTCATAATTGGGTCAGAGGATACACGAATCTTCAGGCCCTTGAGATCTTCAATACCTTTGACTTCGTTCTTGAAGAAGAAGTGACGGAAACCTTCCTCACCGTAGCAGATACCGCGCAGCGGAATGCCGAGTTCCTGGGGTTCATTGAGGAAATCTTGAGCCAGATCGCTGGCAGCGAAGTTCCAGAAATGCTGCTCGTTGACAAAGGTATAGGGGATGGAAAGGAGTGAAGCCTTGTCACAGCCGTACTGAGTCAGAGCGAAAGCAGAAATACGGCTGATGTCGGTGATGTTGCCATAACCCAGAAGATTGTCCAGGATCTGGTCTTCGGAGCCAAGAACACCGCCAGCCTGAATATCAATCAGAACTTCGCCACCGGAGAGTTCTTCAACCTTTGCCTTGAAAGCCTTGGCCATTTCACCGACGATGGTGCCGTCGAGCGGGTTGACTTCAGCATAGGTCAGAGTGATCGGATCTGCCAGTGCTGCAACGCAGACAAGCGACATGACAGCAGCCAGGACCAGAGCAACGAGTTTCTTCATTTTACATCAAGCCTCCTTGAATTGTTCAATAGGGACATTTTTGTCCCGGAACTGACATGATTATAGAGCAACGGATGAGATTTGTCTATCACAATGATTTAAAAATCTGGGACGATCATGATCGCAGGCGATCATAGATGAATACTTAAAAAGAAAGCAGATTTTTTGAATTTGCCATCTTGAACAGAACCTATAAGAACAAAGTAAAAACAATAGTTGCAACTTGATCGGGAATGTGAAAGAATATGGCGGCTTGCATGAAAAGATCAATGATAGAGGTAGAAACATGGACAAGGTTATCCATATTGCTGTTCATTTGGACACGAAGACATTTCGGAAATTCGCACGCTTCAACAGTCTGAAGCTGCAGAAACGGTGGAGGCGCCCTGTGATCTTTGCTCTGATTCTGATCGCATTCTCCATGGTAGCATTGTTTTCAGGGCGTGAAGAGGCAGGTCTCATCTCCAGTGTGCTGCTGATGGTAGGCATCGGCCTGCCGCTTGTCTATTTCGGGACATTCTTTTCCCAGGTGAACACGCAGGCAGCTCTGCAGAAACTGGAAAAAAAGCCGCTGGTTTATTATCTGGCCATGGATGACAGCGAAGTAAGGATTCGAAATGCACGGAAAAAGGAAGACGATGTGCATTTGCCTTGGACGGAACTCTATAAAGCCTGGCGGGTCAAAGGTTGTGTATATCTGTATGCTACACCTCAGAAGGCTTTCCTGATTCCGGATAGCTGCGCTGATGTGTCTGACGATGAGCTTTGGATATTTATTTCTGAAAAAATGGATGCGGCAGTCGACCTTACAAAATGATTCAAGAAGACTTGCTTTTCTTCATGATCCAATGGCATCAACCTAGCATGTTATGAGGTCGAGATCGCAACTTGAAATAAATATCATACAATACTATTATATAGCTATGATTTTGTGGCTGACAACACGTTGATCATGCAACGAAATCGTAACACGATTTCCTGCTTGATCTTTTTTAATAGTTATGAAATAATCCTGTATCATAACTATAGGAGGGATATTATGGCGATCGTTTATCAAAAGGACAATCGAGTCGGTATCACTTATGCCTACTATTCTGAGTCCTGGTGGGATAAAGAGAAACATCAATCCCGATCCAGACGGAAGCTTATTGGCAGAGTTGATGACAACGGACAAATTGTACCGACTTCTAGGAAAAGGCGGAAATCAGATGTCCCAAGTGACGATCATAACAATGATTTGAACGTGTTCTACTCGCTAAAAGCCGAACTTGAATCCATGAATGAGAAAATCGTTGAACTCAAGAAGGCAAATGCTGAGATGGAGCTGAAATTACGCAAATACCGTGAAGTTGTATCGTCCATCACGACAGCACTCGGACACTTGAATGAAACCTGAACCGAGAATTCCGTACCTTGTCGTAAAAGGTACGGAGCGGAAACGACTCTCGCCAGATATCATCACCGTTATGGATTCCATTGCTTTGGTCTCAGATCCGTGACCAGAATCTTTCTTTTCCTCTGTCACTCAATGCATGATTCGGATCGCTGCAGAAGCTTTCTGTGCATGATTGACGATAGGGGGCTTCATCTTCAACTATTCGCTAAATTACGGTTTCACGAATAGTTGAGAAGCGGCAAAGGCGGGGGAGTCGAATCCGGGGCGTTTGACAGCTTCGCACGTGTCACGAACCTGGCTTGGACAGATGAGTACTGTTTGAGAATACAGCTGATCGAATGTGCGATGAAGATCCATAAAGTCATGAACCAGACAGGAAACAGAAAACGCTGAACGCCTTCAAAGGTATTGAAATCATGAAAAGCCGGTGTGTAGAATCATGCCGGCTTTTCATGATTTCTGTTTGAAAGAACCTGGAAGGCGC
>CADBPB010000172.1 GCA_902796525.1 uncultured Erysipelotrichaceae bacterium
GCCGGCAAGGATGGCATCGTCGATCTGGTCGCTACGCTGAAAGCCAATATGCAATAAACCACAAAAAGGCAGCGATGCCTTTTTCTTTTTGTCCCAATAATGGCATAATAGTTATATGACGAGAAAAAGAAAGTTTATTATTTATTTCAACGCACCGATTACCCTGAGCTTCGTCGCGATCTGCTGCCTGGCTCTGGGTCTTTCCTATATCACCAATGACATGTCCACGGTCATGGTCTTCTCTACATACCATGCTTCCTGGCTCAACCCGATGACCTATGTCCGGCTGATCTGCCATGTCTTCGGTCACCACAACGTCAACCACCTGGTCTCGAACATGCTGTACATCCTGCTGCTGGGACCGATGCTGGAAGAAAAATACCATGACCGGCTGATTACCGTCATCCTGGTGACGGCCATCGTGACAGGCGTCGTCCACAACATCCTGCAGCCGAACGTGATGCTGCTGGGAGCCAGCGGCGTCGTGTTCGCTTTCATCCTGCTGGCCTCGATCACCGGAAAAGAAAACGGCATCCCGATCACGCTGATCCTGGTTGCCGTGCTGTATCTCGGTCAGGAGATCTACAACGGATTCATCGCTTCCGACAACATCTCCCAGCTGACCCACATCATCGGCGGCCTTTCCGGCACCGTGCTGGGTCTCATCTACAAGAAAAAGTAGCTACTTGCGGTAATAGCGGTAATACGCTTCATCTTTCGTTTCATCGATCTCGAATGCTTCTTCGTAAAGTCCGAGATCGATTTTTTCATAGAGTTCTTTGAATTCGTCGATGCTCAGACTGTAATGGGTCCCCTTCATGTAATGATGGACCCTGCTGTCTTTTAATACGAAATGATCGCCTTTCCCCGAAGTGATGATCGCCCCGTCCTTGAGATATTCAACGGCTTCCCTGATATCTTTGAGTTTTTCCATTATTTGCATTATATCATCTCTGTCGTTTTATAATAGTGACATGGACGAGAAATCGAAAAAGAGGAAGAAAAAGATCGCCGGCGTGATCGCGGGGCTAACTACTGCCAGCGTCTTGCTGGGGAAAACATTCGATTCGCCGAAAGATCTTTTGGAGACTCTTCAAAACGATACAGATCCGGTCTTTGAAGAATATAAGGAAGTCGCTCTGGAAGAACGTCATCCGTGGCTGGGCATGTCCTTCCGACAGACAGCCAGGAAATACATCGTAAAGATCCCCGTAAAGCTCCGGATGATACTCTGCGTCCCGTTATGGATCATGGGCAATGCCCTGCTGTTCATGGCGGATCTTCTGGTCAGGACATTCCTGACGCCGCTGGGACATCTTATCCTGGGTTTTCTGCTGCAGACCCTGATCCTGATGGCAATCATCGCGATCTGCATCAAGATCCTGTTCCCCGATCTTCCCTGGAACAAGATTTTTACCAGAAAAACTGTCCTCTCCGTCATCATCGGCAGCATCATCATGAGCATCTGCGATGCAGTCGTCCCGCTGTTCTGGGACCGCTACAGAGCGTACCGCCGTCTGAGCAAACTAATCCTTGGCTCGGTCGTCATCCTGCTGATCATGAAACCGTTCCTCAAAAAGAAATGGAAGGAACGCATCAGCTACGACATTCAATACGATCTTGATCAGACATCCTGAACGGGATGTTTTTTTATTGCTTGACACATAGTACTATGCGTTGTATAGTATTATACGTAAGGAGGTATGAAACATGATCCAATGGAATGCGTTTCAAATCATCGTGCAGATCGTGTTTTGCATGATATGAAGTCATTTGAAAGGAGGAACCTATGGAAGTTCAATTAAAAAGAGGATCCCTGGAAGTCTGCGTGCTGGCGTCCCTGCTGAAGGAAGATTCCTACGGCTATAAGATCATCCAGTCCCTGCAGGAAGTCGTCGAGATCTCGGAATCAACTTTATATCCGATCCTGCGCCGTCTGGAAGCCAGCAACTGTCTGAAGTCCTATTCCGTGGAACATAACGGCCGTCTGCGCAAGTTCTATTCCATCACCGAAAAAGGAAAAGACAAGATCAAGGAATATCTGCAGGATTTCCAGGAACTTATGAACATTTTCAATTACATCGCAAAGGAGGTCAGGAAAGATGATTGAGGAATATCTGAATCGCTTAAAAAGAGCTTTGATCAAGAAAGGAATCCCGGAAGCGGATGATATCGTACAGTATTTTGATGAGATCATTGAAGATCGTATCGAACAGGGAGAAGACCTGGAGGAAGTCTTAAGAGATCTCGGGGAACCAGAACAGATCGTCAAAGCGTTCGGCGGAAAAGAAGAAACAGACAAGAAAGAAAAACATACCGATGAAACCGATCATACACGCAGCGTCTACTATGGGATACGTACGATCAAGATCACGAATACATCCTATGATTTCGAGATCCTGCGTTCCCCTGATGAGACAACGGTCTTCGAATGCGAAAGCGATGATGACACGATGATGCATGAACAGGTCGGCGATACTTTGAACATCGAACAGGACTTCCCTTTCTATGGCCAAGGCGTGAATATTCTCCAAAAGATGTTCCATGGCTCATTCAACGGCGGAGACGTCACACTGTATGTGCCGGATGGCTGTACCATGCTGATGGATAACGTCTCGGGAGATATCGAGGTCCAAGGGCTCCGTCTGGACCAGCTGAACATCGACAGCGTATCGGGAGATCTTGAACTGGAGGATGTGGCAGCCCAGAATATGAAGATCAATACGGTATCCGGAGATATCGAAATGGATGATATCGTTGTCGAAGAAACAATGAAGATCGATGCGGTCAACGGAGATTATGACGGCGATCGGATCTCCTGCAAAAATATCATCATGAACAGCGTGAATGGCGATATCGATATCGGACTGAATGCCAGACGGGACCAGGTGGATGTGAAAGCGACTTCGCTCTTCCATGAAAAAACATCCGGAGGCGGACATTGCGATCACAAGCTGCGTATCGACACAGTCAATGGCGATATCAGCTATCATTTCCTGACAGACTAAGCAAATGAAAAAGGAAGAAATCAAATCCTTACGCCGTCCTTTCATCCGACAGTTCTTTCACAAAAACAAATTCAATCTTTTCATGACGATCATCGCATCCTTCTGCAGTGCAGGGAGCGAGATCATCATTTCCTGGCTGATCAAAGAGATCGTAGATCTGATTTCTGGTATCAGCGCATTCACTTTCAGCAAGCTTCTGGCGATCACCGCATTCGGAATCGGACTGATGATACTGGCGGCTGTGATCGATTCTGTCTTTCTTTCCCGTTTCCGGGCGAAAGCCATGAAACAGTATCGGGAATACGTCTTCAACAGACTTCTGGAAAAAGGCATACAGGCTTTTTCCGCCGAAAACAGCTCCGTCTATCTATCGGCACTGTCCAATGATATCAATGCGATCGAACAGGATTTTATCTCAAGACTGCAGGCCGTATTCGAAACAGGCATCGCCTTCATCGGGGCATTGGGACTGATGCTGTGGTACAGCCCGTTGCTGACGCTGATTTCCATCATCTTCTCATTCATGCCTCTGATCGTGACACTTCTGCTGGGAAACAAAGCGGCAGAAGCTGAGAAATTGCTTTCCGATCAGAAAGAACGGTACACAGGCATGCTGAAGGATACGCTGACCGGTTTTGCGGTCATTAAAAGCTCCAAGGCAGAGAAGAATATCGCCCGCATGCATGATGAGCACAACGAGAGCGTTGCGGAAGCATCGGCACATCGTACAAGCGTCAATGTCCTGGTGAATTATTCTTCGGGAATCGCCGGAGGCATGCTGCAGTTTGGCGTGTTCTTCGTGGCTGCTGCGCTGGCGCTTTCCGGTCGAAGCATCACAGGCGGTACGGCAATCGTTTTTGTGCAGCTGATGAATTACGTCCTGAGTCCGATCCGGGTTTTCCCTGCCTTCTATGCGGGAATGAGATCCTCCTTCGGGCTGATCGACAAGCTGGCCCAAGCCCTTAATCAGAATATCCCTGATGAAGGGTTCCATATCGAAGCGAAGCTCAATGAAGGAATCTCCATCAGAGACCTCAGTTTTGCCTATGAGAAAGAAAAGACGGTTCTGAGCGATATCGATTTGGAACTCAAAAAAGGCGGCTGCTACGCGCTAGTAGGCGGTTCAGGAAGCGGAAAGTCAACGTTATTGAATCTGCTGATGGCTTCCTCAAAAGATTATCAGGGTGAGATCTGTTACGACGACAAAGAACTGAGAAGCATCTCTCCGAGTTCGCTCTATGACCTGGTCTCGATCATCCAGCAGAACGTCTTCGTATTCAACAGCACGATCTACGATAATATCACGATGTTCTCCGAATTCCCAAGAGAAGAAGTCGACCGGGCGATACGCCTTTCCGGTCTCAGCACACTGATCGAAGAAAAAGGCGAGGATTATCTCTGCGGTGAGAACGGTTCCGGGCTTTCCGGCGGCGAACGTCAAAGGATCTCGATTGCCAGAGCGCTGCTGCGCAAGACACCTGTGCTGTTCGTCGACGAAGCGACAGCCTCCCTAGATGCACAGATCAGTTTCGAAGTGCTGGATGCAATCCTGAAGCTGGATGGCTATACCCGTATCATCGTGACACACGATCTGGATGAAAACATCCTGCGTCGCTGCAATGAATTATGCATTCTGAAAAACGGAATCATCCATGAACAGGGCACATTTGATGAGCTTATGAAAAACAAGGGATACTTCTACTCGCTGTATACCGTATCCCAGCAGTAACGATCATCATACGAACACAGGAGCGAATCATCGCTCCTGTTTATTTCTTAGCCAAACAGATGTTCGATCACGGTCTTGATGCCGATCAGGATCAGAATCACGCCACCAGCAATGGTGGCTTTGTCTTTCA
>CADBPB010000173.1 GCA_902796525.1 uncultured Erysipelotrichaceae bacterium
AATCGCACATCCGGCAATAAGCTTGCCGGTGGCTGTCTGATTCTTCATAGAAACCTTTCATCGCATCGCAAGGAAAACGATCGCAATACCCGCAGTTTTCGATTCCTTTCTCTCTGCAACATTTCACCGGCATGCAGGGTTCGTCAGTCCATTCCGTACATTTGCAGGAAGGACAGGTCTTGTTCAGATAATCGGAACATACCGAACAATCCACGCCACAGTAGGCAATCATTTCTTTCATCAGCGATATCTCATTCTTTCTTATCTGTCTTATTGTATCATTAAGTTGAGAATGCGTTCCGAAATTCATCATTACGTCCTATCGAAAGGCGAACACCTCAATGTCCAGGCTGTCTATCCTGATCGTTTTCCTGATCTTCGCTTCCTGAGACCGTCCTTCGATCCGCTGGCGTTCCATAAGCTCTGCGATCTCTACCGCGATTACGTCGTCCCGAAATACGCCTGGGTCTTCGGAACCCTGGTACACTTCTACGTGCCGGAAGACATGGATATCCCCTTTCCTGACAAAGATGAATCTTATGGGATCTTATTTGATAAAACCGTACTCTGCAACATCCTGTTTCATAAACACATTCATCTCGTTAATAATGATCTCGTTTTCGATGAACCTCATGTCGAGGCCATCTTCCGTTCTTTGCAGGAGCGGAACTGTATAAGGATCTCCCGGGGAAAACGCAAACAGCTGTCATTTCTTCCCGTTTCCAGAACGATCGGTTTTTTAAGCGAGTGCAGGACAGAAGCGCAAATGAAAGTGAATGCGAATTTCTTTATTATGGATCTCTTCGATCTGGGGAGCGTTTACGATCAGATAGGAACTCCTTTCGGCCTCTGCGTCAAAGACGGCAGGATCCTCCAGCCTCCTTTGTTTGACCGGGAAGTCTTTCTTGTGAAAGACGGCAAGGCCTGTATTACGGACATCTCTTTGAAGCAGCTTGCTGTCGTCATCGATGGAATCGCTTATCGTGACGGAAAAAACGCAGCCTTCCTATCCAGACCGCAGTATAAGAGAAGCTTATCCGGCGGTTCTGATCTTGTGATCGTCAATGATCGCGTCATCGCTTGCAAAGAAGGCGGGTGCTGCGAGATCCCTTCATCCGGTTTTGTGATCCATCTCGATCAGAAGGTTTCCATCAGGGACTCTGGCGTTCGTTACCAGGGATTGGAAGACATCTCTTTCGCGATGCAGGTCGGCAACAGCGCCATCCGGAATGGAAAGATGACAGAAGACTTCATCTCGCCCTTTTACAAGTTCCTGCATTTCTGGAAAGTTTCCTACCCTCCTGCTATGTATCCCGGGAACTATCGCGCCGACAGAGCCCCCAGAATCGTTCTGGGAGCCGATAAAGAAAACAAGCCGATGCTTTTATGGTTTGAAGGAGCGGCAAAATTCGGACATGATCCAAGCAGAGACAGCGTCGGAGCTTCCTTAAGCGAAACCGCAGTGATCTGTAGGCAGCTTGGCATGTATAACGGGATCCATCTCGATGGCGGAGGTTCCGCACAGATACTGCTACGTAATAAAAGAGAACTCATGATTTCCGATCGCAGCAAAGAAGATCACAAAGAAAATGAAAGAGCCATACCTATGGCTCTGTACATCAATTGAATTCATCGAACAGATACCTGTACATCACCTCCGGTTTATCGATGAAATCCCTGGTGATCCGATAATGATCGGTTTCTTTGTATGCGGTTTCTCTGATGCCTTCCTCGTTCAGTTCGTAGATATCCGCATCCGGATAAGACATCAGGATGGGAGAATGGGTGGCGATGATGAACTGGGAATCTTTTTCAATAAGATCGTGGATCAGACACAGAAGCTGCATCATTCTCGCGGGAGACAGCGCGGCTTCCGGTTCATCCAGAAGATACAGGCCATTCCCGGAAAAACGGTTCTTGACCAGCGCCAGAAAGCTTTCGCCATGAGACTGTTTATGAAGAGAAGTCCCTCCGTAACTATCGATGATCGGTCTGCCAAGCGATGGCTCCCGGTCCTTCTGATCGATATAACTTGCGACATTATAGAAACTTTCGGCACGAAGAAAGAAGCCGTCTTTCGGATGCGACTGTCTGGCTGCAGACAGATATCTGTACAATTCCGAATGGGAATCCTCGGTAGAGAAACTGAAGTTCTTCGTCCCTCCTTCCGGGTTGAAGCCCATCGCAACGGCAATGCCTTCGATCAGCGTCGATTTTCCTGAACCGTTTTCTCCGATAAAAATCGTGATCGGTTTCCTGAATTCCAGATCGCCGGTTTCAAGATATCTGATCGCAGGAATCTCATTAAGATAACTTTTTTCTGCCAATGGCTTGTTTAATGAAACGCTTTTAAGATACAGTCGATCCATACTGTTTCTATTATACCGCTTAGAAAGCATACAAAAAAACAGATGGTTATGCATCCCATCTGTCATTCGTGTCATTGTTGTCTTCGACACCTAGTTTTTTCATATGCTGCCTGCCAAACTGGTTTGCCACTCCATATCCGACATTGCCATTCTTGGCAAGGACGATTCCGAACAGAAAACCCAGAGCCGCGAACACTAAAATAATCAATAGAGCTAATGACATATACTCCTCCTGTATCGTTAATTCTGTCCTCTTGTCAGCAGCAGATACCCGGATTCTTCTTCCGAGATCCAGATCTCGCTGACAAAGTATTCACGGCCTGAAGAATCATAGTACCGTTCTACATAGACAACAGCATTGTTTCCATACAGACACAGGTTATCATTCTCATCAAAGCCGCCTTCATATGGTTCATAGCCTGCATCCGCATCGGTCATCGGCCAGGACTCGTAACCGTCATTTCCCAGTTCCGGATGCAAAACAATGATCAAAGTATCCTTGTCATAATCGATACTGACATCCGCATGGCCAAGTTCATCATAGTACAGGCTGGAACTATCATAACGGAACAGAAGATTGTATTTCCAAGAACCTACGGCATGACTCAGCGTAGCATAGTAGGCATCCTCAGGCGGTCCGTAATACATGTAATCCGTAAAGAAAGCGAAATCCTCGAACGTGACTTCATCCGAATAAGTGAAGTCTTCGATTCCCTGAGGGACATCATCTGTCGGATCATCATATTCACCTGGGAATGCGTTGCCGCCCTGATCGGTCGGCGCAGTATAGTCCGTATCGATAATGGTATTGTCGAAGTCATTCGTTTCGACCGGACTTGGCGCGGCTGAGCTTGAAGAGCAGCCGGCAAGGATCAGCACGATCAGCGCGATCAGCAGGATAGTTGTTTTTTTCATAGATTATTGCTCCTTTTCAAATATGATACTGAAGAATCCGTCATCGTTCTTAAACAGGAACGGGATCCTTTCAGGAGTGACCATATCGACACCTACGGTCCCGGTCTTTCGGTCTTCGGAAGCCATTCCCACATCGACAACGACTGTCGTATCTCCTGCCGTTAACTGCAATTCGTGAGCGACGTCATAACGGACATCGATACTGCCATGCGGAGGAAGATCTCCGGACAGGAAGACGTAGCTTCCTTCCTGTTCACCGGATGGAAGACCGGTCAGTTCGGACAGTTCTTCATCGAACGAGATCACGACGCTTTCGCCGTCTCCGTTAAAAAGCATCGTGCCATGTTCGGATACGAAAGTTCCCACATGCGGATCCGGTGCGGGCGTGTCCGGTTCATAAGGCATGTTTCCGCCGTCTCTTGGCCATTTGCATGAGCTGCATATGAACACGATCGCAGCCAGGATGGCCAGATATTTTAACAGTTTCCTCATAAAAACCTCCTTGTAAGGGCTTTTAATGTTCAATGAATATGCTATTGAAAACTAATCAGTATGCTTGATTCTATTATAGCATAACAGTTTACCGATCTGCGATATCAGCAAACTCCGGGTTTTTCAGATAATGTCCGTTTTCATCTTTCAGATAGTCCAGAACCATGATCACGGAATCATTGTTTATCAATCCGTAGATATGGGGATAGTATCGTCCGGGATAGTCTTCATGATTTTCATATCTCACTTCGGAAAGAAGCCTGTCTTCATCGATACAGACCAGTACCCGTTCTTCGGGATCAACTTCGAATCCGGGCAGGACACGCCAAAGATATTCTACGGTCGAACAGTGGATGAATCCGTATTTCTTGATATCATTCTCTCCCCAGAAGTCTTTGTCTCTTAGTTCCTCCCAGGAGCTCTTTTTCATGCAGTGGATGATCATTTTTAGAAGGATTCAGTCAGTGAAAGATCGGCATCGCCCAGCGTGAATGCATTGCGCTTGCAGTATGCGGATTCTCCGCACAGAAATTCTTTGCGGCAAGCCTCCGTTATCTCGTTTGACACCTCTGGGACCGGCATCTTATCCGGACAGGACAGTTCCAGCAGTTTTTCATAGTCTTTCTTGGAAATCTGATAGTACATCAGGACATCGGAAGCGCCGATATGCGGATAATCGGAAATCGCATAGACGATCTTACGTTCCTTCTGGAACTTGAAACGTCCTACGCTGACGCCGTAAGCCAAAACGCCATCCGTAATGAAATCGCGGACTTTCTTTGTTTCTTTCTGAAGATCCGCTTTCGCAAACGATTTATGAAGCGATGACTTCTGTGCTGTTTCTTTCTTCTGCATCATATTCCTCCTTTGTCAGGATATTGACTTCATTGTCTTCGACCGTACCGGGTCTGGTTTCGAAGGTATCGTACGCATAGTGATGGAATCCGCATTTCTCTTGCACTCTCTGCGACTGCCTGTTCCAGAGAAAATGGCCGCAGAAAATCACGTCCAGTCCGACATCCTCGAACGTGTATCGTTTATTTGCTTACGCGGCAGGCAAGCAGTTCCTTGTTGATCAGACCGGTATCTTTCTGATAATCATAGACCTTGCGTCCGCCGTTGTAGGTGTAATAGACTTTGAAATTCTTATCAATGACCACGAAGTCCGCGTCTTTTCCTTCCTCCAGGCTTCCCTTGCTGGTCAGACCGAATTTCATGCATGGATTGTAGCACGCCATACGCAATGCATCTTCCAAAGCGATGTCGCAGTTTTCGACGATGTTTTTGATGCCGTAGATGACCGGCTTGGACGAACCGTTCAGGGAACCGCGTTCATCCAGGACAAATCCCTGTTTATTCACATAAATGGTTTCATCGTGACGGATATATTTTCCTGAAGGAAGTCCTTCGAAAGAAGACGAATCCGAAATCATCATGATCTTGTCATGCGGTTTCAGACGGAAGATCAGTTTCAGCATATCGTTGCATACATGCATACCGTCGCAGATCAGTTCGCAGGTGACTCTGTCATCCATCAGAGCGGCACCCAGTCCGCCGATATTCCTGTGATGAATCCCTACCATGACGTTGCAGGTATGGGTGGAAATGCTGACACCGCGGTCGAATGCTTCAAAAGCTTCTTGCGATTTCGCATCGGTATGAGTCATTGCCACTTTCGTACCGTTTTTCAGCAGTACTTCTGTTGCTTCGGCAGCTCCCGGCAGTTCCGGAGCCATTCCCATTTCCCAAAGCTTATCCCCGCAGATATCGATATACTGTCTGATTGCTTTGAGATCGACCGGATCCGGAACATAGCGTACGCCATTTTCCCCTACCCGGTTCAGGAACGGTCCCTCAAAATTGATGCCAACGGAGGTGGCGCCATCGAACGGTCTGCCGACGATTTTATCTGCCAGAGTCGTCAGCACTTCGATCGATTCTTCATCCGCTACGGTAGAGAATAAAGTCGTTAAAACGCTGGTTACACCCTTGGCAGCCAGATTCTTGAGATACTTCTTGTTATTGGAGACACGGATCTTATCGGTCTTTCCGTAAGGATGATAGCCTCCCGAGGCATGATTGTGCGTATCGAAAATGCCCGGGATGATCAGCTTGTTTCCGAAATCGACATCGGCTTTCTGTTTTTCCTTCGTAATCGCTTTGATCTTGCCTTTTTCCACGATCAGATATCCATCGATCGGCCCTTCAGGCGTATAAATATGTTTCGCTTTATAAATCATTTCTGATATTTGATTCCCCTTTCCATCAGCATTTTTTTCAGGTTGCCTTCGTTTCTATCCAGAGCGGCTTGCGCCTGGTTCAAATCCAGTCCGGTAAAACACATTGCCAAGGCGAGCTTGATATCGCGGTTCGCTCCATAATAGGCGTCATGCGCTTCTTCTTCCGGGCATCCCGTGATCTCCATGATCTGCCGTATCGAGCGGGCATAACATTTTTCGTTTGTATCGATGCCATCGACCAGATAGTTGGAAAAGACATGGCCCAACCTGATCATGGCGGTCGTACTGACCATGTTCAATACAAGCTTCGTAAGGGTTCCGCCTTTCATTCTTGTCGAACCGAGAACGATTTCCGGACCCGTATCGATATCAACGGGATAATCAGCGATTTCAGAAAACTCCGAATGAGCGACGGAAGTGATACAGCCGATCCTGCAACCTAATGATCTGCCGTAGCGCATCGCCCCGAGGACATAGGGCGTCCTGCCGCTGGCAGCCACCCCGATCACCATGTCCTTTCCGTTCAGTTCATATTTGCGGATGTCTTCTTCTCCAATCTCCGCATGATCCTCTATCCCTTCCGCAGGTCTCAGTACCGCTTCCAGTCCTCCGCCCATGATGCCGATCACCTGATCGTAAGAGATGCCGTAAGTCACAGGAAGTTCCGCCGCATCGACCAGAGCCAGACGCCCGGAAGTACCGCAGCCCACCTGGAAGACCCTTCCGCCATTCCTGATCGTTTCCACATAGGCATCGGTCAGTTTTTCGATCTCGGAAAGATGTTCCCTGATTTTCAAAGGAACGGACTGATCTTCATTATTGATGATTTCTAAGATCTCTTTTACAGGCAGGATATCTATATCTTTTGTTCCGGGATTTCTTTTCTCTGTACCCAGATCCGCCAGACTATGAACAAGGTTTTCCATAAAATACCTCCTTTTTGTTTCGAGGCATATTCATACATATAAAAAGTCAGGAACGAGTTATCTTTCCTGACGTTGTTTCTCATTTATAGACCGGCTTTCTTCAAAAGAGCCAGGAAGTCTTCTTTGCTGGCGGTCGGGATCATCTGGGTTTCCAGAACGCCTCCGCGCATGTCGGCGATTTCCCGATAGACTGCGGCATCTTCCGGCGTTGCCGAGATGGAACGTGTGACCATCTTGTGATTGGTGCCCGGAATCGGCGCGGCATTGCCGACATTGACCCGCTCGACTTCCACGCCCCGTTTCAGCAGTTCCAGACAGTCGGTCGGATACTTGCAGATGACGAATTTCTTTTCGTCCGGATTCTCCTGGTCGTACTTGACCAGTTCGTCGATCGACATGATCAGGACCTTTTCCCCTTTACAGGACAATGGCAGAGCCATCTTCTGGATCGGATCCGCTGCAACCTTGTCATTGCAGACGATGATCGCTTCCGCGGCCACGTTTGAACGCCACATGACCGCAACCTGGCCATGGATCAGACGATTATCGATTCTAAGATGATTGATCATAATAAATCTCCTCTAAAAAAGGAACCGCAGCGAAAACTACGGTTCCTTACATAACGTTGCCTATAACGGATTAGCCGATGATACCCAGCGCACCAAGCACGAAGGCAATCGCAGCAAGAATCAGGATGGCTGTCGTTGGTTTCAGCTTCTTCTGTTTGATCATCCAGTAGCAGAATACAACTACCAGGATCGGGAGCAGATAAGGAAGGATGCCATCGAGCGTATCCTGAATACGGACTTCACGGATATTGCCGTTGATCTCTTTCGTATAAGCCAGAGTCAGACCGATACCGACCATCGAAGGAACGAATCCGCCGACGACCATCAGGCCAAGGATCTGAGCAGCTTCCTGCAGTCTAGCGAAAGAAGTGTTGCCGCTGATATCCTGAATGATGGAAACGGAACGCTTGTAGCCGAACCTGAACAGCGGGAATCTTGCCGCCCACAGGATAAAGAACGGAATCAGCAGGACCGGAATCGACAGGAATGAACCGTCGGCAGCCAGCGAAGCCGCCAGAATGTAAGCGATCGGTTTGACCAGAACGGCCTGTACGGTATCGCCGATACCGGCCATCGGGCCCATCAGAGCGACTTTCAAGCTGTCAGCCGTTTCCGTCTGATAGTCTTCTTCCAAAGCGACGCACGCACCGAGGATGGCTTCCGAAGCACCTGGGTGAGTGTTGTAGAACTGCAGATGTGATTTCAGACGATCACAGATCTCTTCATCCGTATCATAGAGTTCTCTCAGGACAGGAATCATTTCATAAGCAAAACCCGTAGCCTGCATTCTTTCATAGTTCCAGCACCATTCATGCGTTACCGCTGCACGCGTAGCCGCACTCTTTAAGGCTTTTTCGGATAATTTCTTATTTGTTCTAGCCATTAGTCAGTACCTTCCTTCCTCAGTTTGAAGCAGTAGACATATGCGACGCATACGCCCAGGATCGCCAGACCAAGCGTCGGCATTCCAAGGAACGCGAACATCACATAGCCCACCAGCATTGCCCACCAGTATTTCTTGATGTCCATATAGGAAAGCAGAAGTGCAAATCCGACAGCCGGCAGGACGCAAGAAACGGCATTCAAGCCCGCTTCGATCCATGCATACTTGTCGATGAAATCCATGATGATCTGGTACTTGTCGATTACCAGCAAGCCCAGGAAGATCGGGATGAAGTTCGTGGACATGATCGTAAGAGGCATGCCCAGCAGGTGCCATCTTTCGACGCCTTTGATATCGTTGTTTTCCGCAGCTTTATCAGCCATATGGTTGAAGGGGATCGCCAGGAAGCCCTGGATGATATCGAACCATGAGCCGAGCATAGCTACGACCGTACCGACCAGGATGCCCTGGTTGTAGTCGCCGCCATTTGCTGCTACGACTGTACCGAAGATCGCGCCCATCGAATATGAAGGTGTGACAGCTCCGCCATACGTGTAGAAGCCCAGATCCATCAAAGCGCAGGCAGCACCGATCTGCAAACCAAGCTGGGGGTTGCCGACGATCAGGCCCGTGACAGTACCTAGGACGAGCGGGTTATACCAACCCGAGAAAATGTAACTGCATAAGACAATCAAGCAAGAAACCAGCGCAATTAAAAACGCTGTACCTACATTCATATTATTTTCTCCTCCTTTTTAGTTGACATATATCTTCTCTCCCCCCTTGATCAGATATAATGCTTAACTTAATTGTAAACCTATTTTTTTGGCTGTTGCAAGCGATTCGGTGCTCTTTCTGACGTTTTCGGATCGTCTGTTTTGTGAACCTGAAAATTCTTACATCAATAAAAAAGTCTGATTTTTTAAGAAAATCAGACGGAAATTACAGGATATCCTGTTCGGTCGATCCCATGTTCAAAGAAACATCGATACGGCGATCAGGATCTGTCCCAGATAATACAATGTCAGATTCATGATGCGCATGGAGAATCTGGTCACCCCTGAGAAGGTGTTGAAAATCAGAATGACGTCGGATGCGGTAAACAGGATGGCGCCGATCGCATAGATGATCGCTCTTCGAGATGGCGTGAAGATGGCGATGCCGATCGCGATCGCCGTCATGATGAAGACGGCGCCGAGATAGAAGATGCCGAAGATCTTGAACGCTTTCTTGACTTCCATCGTCTTAAAGATATATGCCAGCAGACAGGCGGCCGCCACTGCGCCCGGAATGGCACAGTACCATAATATATGGCGCGCCTGGGGGATCAGCGCCAGCAGATACATGATGTGTCCGATCAGAAAAGCGACGATGCCGATCAGGAAGATCTTCTGTCCCTGCTTCGGGAAGACATAGCGCAGATTCAGCAGTACGTCGCCGATCAGCCCGAAAACCAGTCCGATCAGCAGCTGTCTGTTGAAAGCGAAATTGACCGTCTGATAGGCTTTCAGACCGATCAGAACGAAAATCAGGGAAGCCGATCCTTTCAGAATGTCCGCCAGAAGATACTTTTCTCTATGTTCGGTAAAAATGAATAAGCCCTGTAAAAGAAAGCCGACAATGATCATGATGCAGATGGATGGTTTCATAATGTGTTACTCCTATATATCAATTATACCCCCTATTCATGGATATGGATCTCGGTTCCGATATCCACGGCATCATAGAGCATTGCGACTTTATCGGTCGGCATATTGACGCAGCCATGAGACGGATCCGTCTTCCAGATGTCGCCTCCGAAGGCATCCCGCCATTGCGCATCGTGAAAGCCCAGGACATGGCCTCCCGATTCGAAGTCGAAACCGATCCAGTAATCGACATGTTCCTCGTAAGTTGCCGAAACCAGCGTCGCATTCTTCTTCATATGCTGGACATAATAGGTCCCGTAAGGAATGATTTCGGTATCTTCGTTCCCTGTCACCACCGGAGAAGAAAAGACCAGTTCGCCATTCCGATAGTAGTACAGCATCTGTTCGCCATAGGAAACTTCGATCAGATCGTTGGAACGCGCAGCTGTTTCTCTGATCCATTCGCATTCGATCGAGACGTTTTCTTCGCGCGGCAGCGCCTTACGTAAGGCATCCTTTAATGGACCTTTGGCGATGTATTCCGAAGAAGAAATGCTGTACTGATCGACAATCCTGCCGGCATAGCTTTCCAGTTTCACCGTATCGGCAATCAAAGCGTCCTCTTGCAGCACTAGCAGTTCTTTCAGCTGTTCTCCTTCCAGCATCTCCGTCTTGTTCTCGCTGATGACGATAGAAATCTTTTTATCGATCACTTTCTGCAAGGAAGAAAGCGTTCTTTCCAGTTCCTCCTGTCTTGTTTCGGGAGCTTTCTCATAGGAATCGCACAGATCGATGACATCCGGTTTTTCCCCGTTCAGCGCTTTATCCAATGCTTCGCTGATCTTAGCAAGAACGGTTTCTTTCGTAATCAGGGAACCATCGTCTGCTTCTACGATCTTTAACTCATTGTTTTCATAAGCGATATGCGCCGCTTCGGGAATCGACCGGTTTTCTTCCTGCATACAGTAAAGAGTACCGGTCATTCCAGCCAAAGCATCTTTGTCATAGCTGCCATCGATCGCATCGCAAAAGAGCTGTTTCTCCTTGAACGATGATAAGAACCAGAGATACGGATTCTGGTAATGGCTGATCTTCTGCATCTTGTAATGCAGATCCATGCCCTGGCCGCTTATCAGTTCCAGCTCTTCGCTGATCGTTTCCCTTCCTTCCCGATCTTTTTCTTTCACCGTCAGTTTCACCGGTATCAGATCCAGCAGTTCCCCGGTCTCTTTTTCATTCAGAAAGGATACTTCTATCCCATTCATCTTGGTATTCGGAAGAAAATGCGAACGGAAATAAAAAAGACCTGCCAGATAGAGGACAGCAAAAAGCATCAGAATCGAACAAAAGAGGATCGGAAGGATCTTTTTCTTTCTCATTATTTAGATAGTATTTCTTCAAACGCCGGTTTCAGGCCGGAATCTTTATTCGTAACGAAATAGTTCTGAGGCATATCATAGCCGGGCAGCGGATTGCCTTCCACGATGACCGGTCCTTTGTCGCTGATGGCGATGTCCCAGCCCACATAGCGTATGTGTTTCTCGACTTCCGCCGCTTTCTTGCACAGCTGCAGCGCTTCTTTAAAACAAGGGACTGCAAAACCGATCAGTTCCATCCCCGTTGTGGGATGCTTGACATATGTCGAAATCGTCTTATCCGACCAGCAGGGATTCTCGATCCTGCCATCTTCCGACAGAACGGTATAGATGCCTCCCGATCCGACATTGTCGACGCTCATGTCGCCGATGCCGATCCTCTGCAGCGCATACATCACATGGGCTTCATCGTTCCTGTCGAGAACGGTCGTGATTCTGATCGTATTGATCGAAGACGGATGCAGCGAAGCCATCTTTTCATCCTGGACGATGCTGTCTTCCACGAAAAGATGATTTTCTCT
>CADBPB010000174.1 GCA_902796525.1 uncultured Erysipelotrichaceae bacterium
CTTGTTCATTTGATAATTACATTTTATATTTACACATTATCACGCTGCATCGTTACAACAGAAGAAAATGCTTCAAAAAAATTGAAGACATTTGTATTTATACCGTTTCATGCTCTATCTGCTGATCAGGTCGCTATCCTTATCGATCTTTCTGATGACATGTTCTGATAAAAGAACCGTCTTCTCGATATCGCCCAGATCGGATGTTTCGATACAGGAAAAGGAGCAATGGTAATCATTCAAAAAGCCTTTATGAGAGGATTTTTAGTAACTGTGCAATACAAACCAACGCAAAAGAACAGCAGCTATACTTATTGTGAAAGAGGTAACAAGCATGTTGAATTATACACACGACATTCCTACCAAAGTATATTTTGGAAAAGGATCGATCACGCATCTGGAGGAAGCGCTGAGACAGTTCGGCACGAATGTCTTGCTGGGCTATGGCGGAGGATCGATCAAAAAGATCGGTTTATATAACGAGATCATGAAGATCCTGAATGACGGCGGGTTCCGCGTAACGGAACTGAGCGGTATCGAACCGAATCCGAGGATCGAATCCGTTGCCAAAGGCGTAGAACTGTGCAAAGAGAACAAGATCGATGTGGTGCTGGCGGTAGGCGGAGGAAGCACGATCGACTGCTGCAAGGCGATCTGTTCGGGTTATTACTATGAAGGAGACGATCTCTGGTACATGGTCAAACATGTAAAGGGACCAAAGAAATCTCTTCCTTTGGTGGATATCCTGACGATCAGTGCGACCGGTTCCGATTTTGATGGCGGCGGTGTCATTACCAACCTCGAAACAAACGAAAAACTCGGAGCATCCTTTACGTATCCGTCCGTTTCGATCCTGGATCCGACATATACCTTCAGCGTATCCGCTTACCAGACGGCAGCGGGAAGCGCCGATATCATGTCGCATATCATGGAAGGCTATTTCTCAAGGACGGAAGACAGCGAGCTGGCTGACGGAATTGCGGAAACGATCCTGAAAACCGTCATCCGGAATCTGCCGATCGCGTTAAAAGAACCGGACAACTATTCGGCCAGAGCCAACCTGATGCATTGCGAATCGGTTGCCTGTTCGGGCATTCCCGAATACGGCAAGCAGTCGACGGGCTGGTCGTGCCACGCCATGGAACACGAGCTGTCGGCATACTATGACATCACCCACGGTGTCGGGTTGGCGATCCTGACTCCGCGCTGGATGAGATATATCCTGAAGAAAGATCCTTCATGCGAGTGGCGATTCGTGCGTTTTGCGAAGAACGTCTGGGGTCTGGAAGGAAACGATGAGCACGAGCTCGCTCTTTCGGGAATCGCTATTCTGGAAAAGTTCTTCAAAGATAACGGCATTCCAATGACTCTGGGCGAACTGAATATCGATGAGACCCATTTCAGGGCCATGGCGGACCATGCGTGCGAAGGAGGCAGACTGGCGAATGCCTTCGTTCCGCTGGAAAGCGATGATGTCATGGAGATCTACAAAGACTGTCTGTGATCAACAAACACAGCCAAAAGGAAGCGGAGCGCTTCTGATTCCGGAGAAACACGGAAGATAAGACAAATCACAGGAAAGCGATCGGTTTTGCGGAAAAATCGATCGTTTTTATATCAGCAAGCACAATCTGGACAAAGAAACGAAAAACCCGCTTCAATGATGCGGGTTTATTTGTGCCTATCGACACTGCTTGTTTTGGTCGCCAGATCTTTCTGTCTTTGTTCGGTCTGTGGAATCATGATCAGAACAAACGAAAGATATCTATGCTGTAAGGTCGTCGATCAGATGGATGAGCTCAAACAAATCGTTTCTATGATAATCGGCTTTCTTAAGGATTTCCGGATTCGGTTTTACCAGATCAGGAATGAAACAGGACCTGGCGCCCGACCTGTATGCCGCCTCTATTCCTTTGGGGGAATCTTCTATGATAAGACAATCTCTGATATCCTGTTTCATCAGTTCTGCCGCCTTAAGGAAAATCTCGGGATCGGGTTTTGAATGGGTGATCCTGTCTCCGGTCACGATATATTTGAAAGGCACTTCATCATACCCGTTGCGCAGGAAATCCATTTCAACATAGTCACGGGATGAACCGGTAGCCAGAGCATAAGGAATGTTCTTTTTTTGTAAGTGATCAAGAATCTCTCTGCAACCTCCCTTCAGTCGGAAGCTGCCCTTTTCAAATTCCTCTTTTGACAATCGATTAATATCGTTCATCAGGTTGACGACAAGATCTTCATCCCGATAACGATCGGTCATGATCTTTACCGACATTTCGTCATTACATCCCAGAAACAATGCGTAGAATTCATCTTCAA
>CADBPB010000175.1 GCA_902796525.1 uncultured Erysipelotrichaceae bacterium
GCCAACCAGCAGCGTCTGCAGCAGACCTTGCGGGACAATGCCAATGCGATGTCGGATATGATCATGGATTCCTGGAACCAGAAGATGGCTTCCGATGACCGGATCTCCCAGGCGCGCAGCGAGGCGACCATGGGAGTCAATACCTATACCAATTCCTATGGTCAGAATGTGGATGTGAGCGTAGTGGCGGATCATGTGTATGAAAACGGCCATGGGGACGTCTATGGGGTTTCAGGCAACGAGCTTGACCAGGATGTACTGAACCAGCTGAACTGGAAAAAGCTGGATAAATAAAGAAAGAGGATCGTATATGGATTTTAATGAGAACTATTGTATCGAAGCCTTTCAGCGCTTGCTGAAGGTCGACAGCACCACGGGACAGTATGAAGAGATACAGAAACTGATCTGCGAGATGATCGAAGAGCTCGGCTACAGCTATGAACTGACACACAAAGGCGGCGTGATCGCCGATCTGGGCGGGGAAGGAAATCCCCTGGTCGTGTCGGCGCATCTGGATGACATCGGTCTGATGGTGCGTCATATCAATGTGGACGGTACGCTGAACGTGTGCTCCGTCGGCGGCTTGTATCCGTTCTATTGCGTGACCGAGAACGTGAATGTCCATACCCGCGACGGGAAGGTCTATACCGGATCGGTCTGCCGTATTCCGAATTCCATCCATGTCACGGAAGAAGAACTGCGGGATGCGCTTCCGGACTTCCGCAAGAATGTCTGTGTCGTACTGGATAGCGATGTAAAGAATGCGGAAGATGTCCGCAGGCTGGGGATCGAAACAGGCGATTTCATCGGTCTGGAACCGCGTTTCACGATGGCGAACGGCTATCTCAAATCGCGCTTCGTGGACGACAAGGCCTGTGTCGCCGTCCTGCTGGCGGCGATGAAGGAACTGAAGGAACGCGGAACGAAACTGAATCGTAAGATCTATGCCTACTTTGCGATGTATGAAGAGATCGGCCATGGCACGACCTGGCTGCCGGAAGGGGTGAAAGACTTCCTGGCGCTGGATATCGCGCCGATCGGTCCGGATCAGAATTCCGATGAACGCAAGGTGTCCATCTTTGCGAAAGATTCCCGCTTCCCGTATCACGATGTCATGACCAATGAGATCAGGGAATGCGCCATCAAGGCAGGGATCGACTATGTCATGGATGTCTTTACGCCTCACTATGGAACGGATGGCGATGCGACGGTCCTGGCAGGCTACGATATCCGACATGCGGCCATAGGACCGGGCACCGCGAATTCTCACGGCTATGAGCGTACCCATATCGATGGATTGAAGAATACGTATCTGTTACTATTGGAATATATGATGCGATAAACAGGAAAGGGGATAACATATGTTTAACAACGCGCGTATCGATAAAGAATACAGGAAAGCGACGACGTCCGTCATCATCGGCGTCATCTTGTGCCTGCTGGCAGTATTCGGACTGCTGATGGCAGGGATCAAAACGGCGCAGGCTGTCAAGAACGCGGATCATCTGAACAATTATATCGTTTCTTATGGCGATGACCGCAAGGACCGTATCGCCTATCTCGATACGACAGGGTTCTATCAGGTCGCGACCTATGGCGATGATCTGGGATACTATATCGCTTACGATGATGATTTCTACTACATCATTTCCATCAAGGAAAAAGACTGGGATTATTTCGCGAAGCAGTTCGACGATCAGGAAGAGATCCGGATCTGGGGCTATACGGATGAGATCCCGGCCGAACTGAAATCGTTCGCGATCGATTCCCTGAACGAGGACTATCCGGATGCGAATGTGACGCTGTCGGATTTCGAGGATATTTTCGGCGATCTGATGCTCAAGGCGGCTCGGACCGGTTCGGTCAAAGGATTCGGCGGCTGGTACAATCTCACTCCATGGTACCTTGTCCTGGCCTTCTTCGGAGCGCTGTTCGGGCTCATGTTCCTGCTGATCGGGCTGAATACCCGCAAGAGCTTCAGAGTCCTGAAACAGGACGAATTCGGCGGAAATGCGATCCTTGATGAGATTAATGCTCCGGACACGGTAAGCTACGATAACGATTCCATCTATCTGACACAGAACTATCTGGTCAATACCAAAGGTTCCATCAGTCCGGTCAGATATGAAGACATTTTCTGGATGTATGTGACGAGCCACCGTACCAACGGCATCCATGACTACGACTATGTGAATGTCATTACCAAGGACGGAAGGAACATCAACTGTTTCAATTCTCCGGCATTGGGCAAGAAAAAGAGCGAAGCGACCCAGAACAATCATACGGAACTGATGAACGCGTTGCTGGAACGCAATCCGGATATCCGCGTGGGTTATGTGCAGGAGAATATCGAAGCCTATCAGGAACTGCTGAAGGATCTCAAGAACAAAAAGAAAGCAAACGATATCGATATCTGATCTAATCGATACAGGAGCCGATCCGTATGAAACAAAAGATGAAAGCCCTCGGCAAGTCTCTGTTTTATGCCGTTCTGATCTTCCTGCTGACGCTTCTGGGAGAAAAGCTGCAGGCAAAGCGGGCAGGCAAGCCGTTTGCCCCGGAATGGATCCCGGACATCGTCATTGCGATCGCGGTGGGGATCGGCATCTATCTGATCGAACGGAAGCAGAAGCAGCAGTACAAGAAAAAGAAAAAATATGATAGAAGATAAAGGAACGACCCTTGCGGGTCGTTTTCTACAGGCGTTTCAGGATCCTCTCGATATCATCGACGGTCATCGTCCCGTAGGTGTTTTTTACGGAACCGTTGTCGGTATAGCGCGGAAGCATCGCCTTGATTTCTTCTTCGCTCAGATGGATCTTCGTTTCGGGAAGCAGGGAACGGATCCGTTCTTTCATCTCTTCTTTATCGATCTGTACGGCTTCGAAGAATTCTCTTGCATATTCCGGATGGTTTTCGTATTCGTAATCCAGCAGTTCATTGGTAAATAGCGCGCAGGCGAAACCGTGCAGCAGGTGATACCGTTCGGTGAAATAGTAGCCAAGGGTATGACAGAAGACCGTGCCCGTGGTATTGATCGCCAGACCACCCAGGATGGAAGCGTCATAGATGGCCTCGCGATCTTCATCGGTAAGTTCCTGACGATCAGCAAGAAGTTTCAGCTTCGGATATAAGAGACGGACGCCTTGGATGGAATATGCCCGGGAAATATCGTTGGCATTGTTGTTGAAGTAGGATTCCAGAAGATGGGCCAGGGCATCAATGGCTGTCGAGATACGGACATGTTCCGGCATGGAGACCGTATAGTCCGGATCGCCGAAGGCGTATCTGGCATAGAGATCGTCGTTGTGGATCGATTTCTTGATGCCGTCCTTGTTGGTCATGACGGAGACATAGGTCACTTCGGAGCCGGTCCCTGCCGTGGTACCGATCAGGACCAGCGGGATGGGCTTGCTGTCCCAGGTCTGCCGGTAGATCAGTTCTTCGGTCAGTTCGGGATTCGCGGCAACCACCGCCGCCGTCTTGGAAGCATCCAGCACGGAACCTCCTCCGACCCCTACGATAAAATCTGCTTCGAAGTCATTGGCGTTCCTTCCTGCTTCGATGCAGGAAACGACGGTCGGATTCTGGCTGATCTGGTCAAAAACGGCATAGCCGATCCCGTATTCCTTGAAAATATCCAGCAGATCATCCAAAGCGCCCGAGAGTCTGCCTGAGCTTCTTGAAGTGATGACGTACGCTCTTTTTCCCAGTTTGTTGAAAACGTCCTTGTGTTTCTGTAAGATACCGATCCCGGTCAGGATCCTGGTAGGCATATAGTGTTTCATAATCATGTTTCCTTTATAATTAAATTATAGATTATCTAACGTAATACAAGGAGTCAATATGCTGATAAGAAACGAAGAAAGAACCATTAAAGAAAGAATCGCGATGCGCGAGGGACCGGGCAAGGTCATCGTCAAGGATGTCTGTCCGAAGGAAGAACTGTATGAGAAGGGAAGGCTGTATGCCGAGCTGACGCTGAAGCAGAACTGCGGCGTCGGATTCCATCTTCATGAAAACGAGGAAGAGATCTTTACGGTGATCAAAGGTCAGGCGATCTATAACGATGACGGCAACGAGTACGTGATCCATGCGGGAGACACCGTCATCTGCAAAGACGGACAGAGTCATGCGATGACCAATGTCGAAGAAGAAGACTGCATCGTCATGGCGCTTATCCTTTTCAAATAACTCATGAACGGACATCGGAACAGCACACGGATTATCAGGAAACTGATGTTCCGTCTTTTGCCGGTACAGATCCTGCTTGCTCTGGTCGGCGCGATCAACGGAATCGTTTCCGGTTATTTTGCGAGCAATTATGTCGGGATCGATGCGATGAGCGCCGTGGGTCTGTACAGTCCGCTGAACATGCTGCTGGGAGCGATCTACTCGATCCTGGCGGGAGGCTGCGCGATCATCTGCGGCAGGTATCTCGGTTCGAACCAGCAGGACAGGCTGCAGGAAGTCTTTTCTCTGGATCTGATGCTGAGTACGGCGATCTCGCTGGTTTTTGTTGCGGCATTCGCGGGC
>CADBPB010000176.1 GCA_902796525.1 uncultured Erysipelotrichaceae bacterium
CGACAACCGTGAAGACAAGACCACCCCGTTCCGCGATGAACCGGAGACCTGGGATCCTGCTCTGGTCGATCAGGTCATACCGATGATCAAAAAAGCCACAGATACGATGGGGGACAACTATAAGAAATAAGACAAGCTGATTTATAAGAACAAGAAACCCTTCCATCATGGAAGGGTTTTTCATGTTTTCTTATCCGATCTGAATCAGGCCTGTTTTTCGCGTTCGCACATCCGGTTGACGATGACGTTCGAAGCGATATCATCCGTCACATTCAATGTGGTGTAGCACATATCCAGAAGCTTGTAGATGCCGCTGTAGAATCCGATGAAATCCAGCGGGATACCCAGGATCTGCAGGTAGCTTGCCCCGATGACCACGCCGCCATTCGGGATGCCGGGAGCCGCCATGTTGATCAGGGTCGCCGACACCAGCATCAGCAGGTATTTCGCAAAGGTGATCTCCACGCCGTACATTTTGGAACAGAACAGACCCAGCAGGGCAAACGATACGGCACCCCCGCACATATGGATCGTCGTCCCCAAAGGAACAACCACATCGGTGACCCGTTCCGGAATGTTGAATTCTTCCTTGCACACTTTGATGGTATAAGGAAGCGTTGCCCCGGAGGAGCAGGTGCTGACCGTGATCAGCCAGACTTTATAGACTTTCTTGATGAAAGTGACAGGTGAGATCTTGCAGATCAGCAGGACCGGCAGGATCATTACCAGGATGACAGCTGCCAATGCGCTGAGATAGGCGGTCAGAATGTATCGGACGCCTACACCTAACAATACGGATCCGTATTTCGCAACGGTGTTGCTGATCAGAGAGAAGGAAGCCATAGGCGTCACAAACATGAAGTATTCCAGGACTTTGAAGAAGAACGTCTTGGCTTTCTGGATATATGCGATGATATTGCTGCCGCTTTTCATCCTGCCGCAAAGGAAGCCGATCACGACCGAAAGAAGAATGACCGAGAACAGATAGCCGCCGCTGAAAAACTTCCCCAGATCCCTGGGAATCAGGTTCGTGATCATATTCAGGATATTGAATTCGGTGGTAGCGCCATCCCAGCCTTCTCCTTCGAAACGGAAGCCGGAAGCCGGGTCGATCAGCGTCACGGCCAGTGAAGAAATCAGGAAGGTGCAGACGAACATCGTCACAAAGACGAATAAAGTCTTTCCAATGATCTTGTCTTTGAACTGGCTGGAATCATAGACGGCAATGACGATACTGGTGAAAACCACCGGTACGATCATATATTTCAGAAACTGGACATAATAGCTGCCGATAAAGGCAATGGATTCGGTTCCCTGCGGATAAAACAGACCGAACAGCACGCCTGCCAGCAGGCCGATCAGCGAGATCGTGCTGAGATGTTTCTTATAGAATTCCATAGTAATGCCCCCTCTGATAAACTATGTGTATTATTTTAACAGATTGCGATCATGATTGCGCATTTTTCGCTATCCGGCCACAGGATGCAAGAAAAAGCCATGCTTCCGCATGACCTTTCGCTTATTCCATATTGAGATCCTTGCGGATCGATTCTGCCCTTCCTTTGGAGACTTCCGCCCATTTCGGTCCATTGGCATACATTTCTGACAATTCAGCCAAAGCAGCAGGAACATCGATTCCTTGCGGACAGGCATGACTGCACTGACCGCAGGCAATGCAGCTGGTTGGCTTCTTGTCTTCTGTCAGACCATCCAGACGCTGTGAAGCCGTCAGGCTCTCGGCATAGCGGTAATCGTTGTAGCATTCCAGCAGGAAAGGGATATCCAGTTCCATCGGACAGCCCGCGCAGCAGTAGCGGCATCCGGTACAGGGAACGCCCTTTTTCATACCTTCCGCGATCTCTAAGAGGGTCTGTCGTTCTTCCGGAGATAACGGTTCATAAGAAGCGAACGTATTGAGATTGTCTTCGACCTGAGCGACTTCATTCATTCCGGAGAGGATCATCTTGACCTGTTCCAGTCCCTGCAGGAAACGGAACGCATAAGAGGCAGCGGATCTCTGCAGATCGAAAGCTTTCAGTCTGGCCATGTTCTCATCGCTCAGTTGCGCCAGTTTGCCGCCCCGGCACGGTTCCATGATCCAGACGCCCAAACCGCGATCGGTGATGATATCGTATTTCTTTTTCGCATTCTGCAAGGTCCAATCCAGGTAGTTGCACTGGATCTGCACGAATTCAAAGACGCCTTCATGACGATTCAGGAACTCTTCCAGCAGTTCGGGACCGCCATGGAACGAGAAACCGAGATGTCTGATCTTGCCTTCTTCTTTCATCCGGACCATATCCGGAATGATATGATATTCTTCACTTTCATAGATCTTGACAGACCATTCGGTAATATTGTGAAGCAGATAGAAATCGAAATAATCGGTCCGGCATTTGTTCAGGGATACGTTGAATAAAGCGATATTGTCTACCGGTCCGGGAAGAGAATGTCCCGGGAACTTGTCGACCAGGTAATAGCTTTCCCTGGGGTACTTTTTCAGCGCTTCGGCCATGGCGATCTCTGATTTGCCTCCCAGATAGGGATAGGCGGTATCGAAGTAGTTTACGCCCTGAGAAATCGCCAGATCGAACATCGCATTGACTTTCTGCTGATCGATCTCGCCGGTTTCAGGATCCGTTTTAAAACGCATGCAGCCAAAACCGAGCCTGGATAGCTTATCTCCGTTAAAATCGTTATAGATCATAGGGTCGCTCCTTTATTGATTCCATGATAACAGATAAATGCAAGGTTCGTTTCAAGAGATCTTTAGCATCTAAAAAACCCTTCTTGCGAAGGGTATCTGTCTTCTGGCGGAGAGTGTGGGATTCGAACCCACGTGCCCGGTTGGACAACCGCATTTCGAGTGCGGCTCGTTATGACCACTTCGATAACTCTCCAGCGACAGTTCTATTATATACTATTTTATCTATACTTTATTCATTGAAAAAAGAAAAAGACTTTATGATGAAGAGAGGGAATTCATCTCAAGTCTTTAATTCTTTTGATACAATCAGATCTCCTCCAGCAGTTCGGGCTGCTTCAGACATTCTTCAATGATCCGTTTGGTCCCTCCGTTCTGAGAGATCTTTTTTGCCGATTCCAGATATCCAAGATAGATTTCTTTTTCTTTCCCGTTCAGATAAGCCAGCTTCGCCAGTCTGAGATAAGCGGTGCAGCGTTCATTTTCGTCCTTGGAAGTTTCCAGATCCTGCAGAAGCACTTGCTCCAGATCCGGGTCATTCAAGACATTCAGACGGTATGCGATCATGCTTTCGTGTCCGATCAGTCTCGCTTCCTCATCGTTTATCTTATCCGCAAGTCTGCCGATTTCATTCATGAGTTCTGCTGCTTCTTCTTTTTTCTCTTCTCTGATCAGATAAAGCAGTCTCGTGCTATCCAGACTCAGTTTTTCTTTGTCAGTCATCCTGTATCTTTTCAGGATCTCGTACTGTTCGTCGATGTTGACAGTATCGCCGACACTCTGAAAGAAACTCAGTTTCATCAGCTCGATCCGTTTTCCCGGAATGAAAAGTTTTGTTTTCGGCTTTTCCAGACGGTCAAGATAAGCTTTCGGATCCTTCTTTTTGTATAGCAGATCGCTCAGCTGCGCGATGTAGTCCAGTTTCAGTTTTGTATAAATAGCGATTGCCGATACGATCAGCATGATGCTTATTACGATGAATTGGAGTTTGTTCATAGGCGACACCTCGATGATCTTCAGATACTATTATATACGATCAGATTGCTCCTTCTTCTTTCATCAGAGCGATCTCTTCTTCGCTGAAGCCCAACCCAGATAAGACCTCATTGTTGTGTTCGCCCAGAGTAGGAGCTCCGCGATAGACTTTGGAAGGCGTATCCGAGAACTTGATCGGATGGCCCTGCATCGGAATATCTCTACCATTGTATGGGACATTGATGATCTGATTATTGTAGCGGACCTGATCCAGCTGCAGGAATTCGTGGACAGACAATACTTTGGTAACCGGGATACCCGCTTTATTCAGGGTATCGATCACTTCTTCACAATCATGCTGTCCGACCCATTCCTGGACATAAGCATTGACTTCCTTGGCGTGTTCATGACGGATCGGGACAGTCTTGAATCTCGGGTCTTCGATCAATTCCGGATGTCCGATGATATTAGCGAGCAGTTCCCAATGGTTCTGCGGGGCAGCGATGATATACAGATATTCGCCATCGATATCTTTGAAACAGCCGACAGGCGCAGTACATTTATCAAGATTGCCAATCCTGTTGCGGTGTTTGCCAAGAAGCAGATCTTCCGGAATGATATCGATTAGAAGCGAGATCGCCGTATCCATCAGAGAACTCTCGATGTGCTGCCCTTTGCCGGTCTTTTCTCTAGCCAGCAACGCGGCAAGCGCGCCGTAGGCACAGTAGATAGAAGTCGCATAATCGATCGCAAACGTCCCCATCAGATAAGGTTCTCCATCCGGATCGCCCGTCAATGACATCAGACCTGATTTGGCCTGAAGGATGGCATCGAATCCAGGAAGTCTGGACATCGGTCCTTCCTGTCCGAAACCGGAAATCGATACCAGGGTTAGACGCGGATTGATCTTCTGCAGTTCTTCAAAGGAAAAACCCATCTTATCCATCGTACCCGGCTTGTAGTTTTCCACGACGATATCAGCAGTCTCGAACAGTTTCCTTAAGATTTCCTTTCCTTTATCGCTTCTTGTATTGACTGTGATTCCCCGTTTATTCCGGTTGAACACCATATAATAGAAACTCTCGCCATCGATCGCAGGTTCATACTCTCTTACCGGTTCTCCGGCCGGAGATTCTACCTTGATAACGTCCGCACCGAGATCACCTAGCAATTCCGCACAGTTCGGTCCTGAAATATAACGGGACAGATCTATGACTCTGATTCCTTCTAATACTTTCATATTTACTCCGTTTCTCCTAATAGCAGTCTGTTCGGATCGACCACGTTTCTCAACAGATACAGTTCCTCATCCGTCGGTTCGGCTGTGAATGGAACATTCCCAAGATCTCCTACATCGAAGCCGGTGTTCTCGATCACCTGTTCCTTAGTGACGCCGGGATGGATCGATTCCACAAAGATCTTTCCTTCCTCATCGAAGCCGAAGATGCACAATGGCGTGTAGATCCTCTCAGGTCCTTTGCCGGTCAGTCCCATTTCCAGACGGCCTTCCCTTCCTCTTTCATAACCTACCCCTGTAATCGAATCGACATGTTCGACAAAGTTTCTTCTGTCATGATGTGGCATCATGATATATTCGCGATTGAAGATCGCCATATGCTCAGGCACGAAAATCGGACCTACCAGAGCCACTTTCGGATGTTCCGGATCTCCGATCACGGTCGAGTTGACATTGCCGTATTGATCGACCTGGGCACCGGAACAGAAGGCAAAATCGATCTCGCCTCGATGATGTGACCAGGGTCCTGGCCAGGAAACCATCTGGGCTTCGCAAGGCAAATACATCAGTTCCGTATCATATTCCGATTCTGGCATCTTGCTGAGATTGGCCAAGTCAGGGTTGACCGACCAGCCTGCCAGCAAGATCGTCAGATTCGGGGCAGTTGTTGCTTTGGCTAAACCCATGGCTGCCAAAGGAATGTTGGCGATATAGTTCGCTGCCGCTTTCCCTGTTGCTAATCCGGTAAAACCGACTTCGCCGTCGCTGATCTGATGGGAAAGGTGGACGGCAATCAGCTCTTCAGTCGTATATCTATTCATGTCCTGCCTCCTTCAAAGAATCCAGTCTCTTTTTTCCGATCTGATTCAGATAATCTTCTTCTGTCGTATAGATATATTTCTTAAGATATTCATCGAATGTATCTTTGGATTTTGCTGCTGCGACATATTCCCGGAAATGCATCTCATCTTCTTTCGTTGCCAGCAGAGTCGCCGTCGGATGGGAACCGAACGGAGCTTCGACGATGCAGGTGTTTCTGAAACTCAGAGAGAAAGTTCTCTGCGGGTTCTTTTTGATCTCTTCGGTATCGACGATCTTTTCGACCGTCGCGATCACATTGCGGCAGGAACGGACAAGGTCCGCGTCCTGGATCTGTGGCAAGAGGTGCCTTTCCGGCAGCTGCAGGTTGCCATATCTGTCACCCTGATAGGCATGAACGATCACCGCATCAGGCTTTGCCGCCGGCATCGCCCAGACCGGTTTCCCCGTGACAGGACACTTATATTCAATGATATTTTTGTTTCGCAAAACGATATCGGCACCGCCGAGATAGTAAACCGGCCAGTAAGGCCAGCCTTCCCGGTCTGCACGGAAGCGGTCCCATGACAGCATTTCCGGATAATAGTCTACTTCGATTTCCCCATTTTGAACGGCTCTGCGATAATTCGGTGCAAGTCCGTATTTTTCCAGGCCTACATAGGAAGTTTCTATTTTTCTGACGCAGCCGGCACCGATCAGCAGATCCGCATCCAAAGAATTGACGATGCCTACGATAGTCAGATCCTTTTTCTTTTGACGCACAATCTCTCTCACAAGTGCCATCGGCTTCTGATAGACAGCGAAACCTCCGATCGCAATGCGATCGCCATCATGGATGTTTGCCGCCGCCTGAGCAAGCGAAACCAGTTTGCTCGTTCTTTCCATCTCCTATTCCTCCATATTCCAGTTGAACGCTTCCGGCCAGATATTCACATCGCCATCGAAGTCGATTTCCAACATGAATGGCGTATCTTCTTTTCTTGCTTCCGCAAACGCGGCAGGGATTTCGGCTGCAGTTGAAATGTTCATCGTTCTGAAACCGAATACCTGTGCCACTTTTGTATATTGAATTGGTGCCAGATCAACGCCGTAATAATGGCCTTCGCCGAATTTGAACAGTTCCTCCTGTTTGATATTTCCATAGGCATGATCGTTAAAGACGACCAGGATACAATTCTTGCAGTAACGTCCGATCGTTTCCAGATCTCCTAAAGTCATGCCCAAAGAACCATCACCGATAAATCCGATGACTTCTTTGTCCGAAGCCATGCTTGTAGCCAGCACCGCAGGAATACAGAAGCCCATGTTGCCATAGTTGACCGGTTTCATGTATCTGTTTTCCAGCGTATAGTTGAACAGATGCGACCAGCAACCCGGATTGCCGGCGTAGACACAGATGATATCGTCTTTCTTGAAGACTTCGTTCAGTTTTCTGGCGACTGCGACTGGAGCAGCCGGGCTGGCATTTTCATCATCCGTCTTGCCGGAATAGACTGTCCTTTTCCATTCCGCCTGACGCTGCAGCAGATCTCTGGTCCAAGCATCCTGCGCTTGGCATGTTTTCCTGAGGTCTTCCCTGTCACTGAGCGCGTCCAGCGTTTCTCTCAGTTCGGCGCAGACCCCATAGGCAACCGGATACTGCTTGCCAATCTGGGACGCTTCAAAATCGACCTGTACGACATTCTTCAGTTTCAGACCCCAGCGATTGGTAGAGACCGAAGACATGCTGGAACCGAATACAAGGACGCAGTCCGCTTCTTCCAATGCAGCCTTGGTAACGACGGTCCCGTGTCTGCTGCGGGCACCCAATACCAGCCTGTGATCGGTAGGAACGGAAGAGATGCCGTTGAAAGTCGTCACGACCGGAGCATTCAGCCTTTCCGCAAGTTTCATGACCTTATCGCCGC
>CADBPB010000177.1 GCA_902796525.1 uncultured Erysipelotrichaceae bacterium
GGGGATGCGGTTGAGAAGATCATCGAAACGCTGGAAGCTTATCCTGAAGATGAAATTGATCTGATTGCTTTGGGTCCTTTGACCAATATCGCGGCAGTGATCCTGCAGGCACCGGAGACCATGAAAAAAGTCCATCGGCTCGTGGCGATGGGCTCTTCAGGATTTACCGCAGGAAATGTCACGCCTGCCGCGGAATTCAATGTCTGGCAGGATGCGGAAGCATGCAAGATCGTATTGGAATCGGGAATCGAGCCTCTGGTCTTTGTCGGCTGGGATGCCTGTCTCGATGAGACGATGCTGAACAGCGAAGAAATCAGGATGATCAAGGAGGCAAATGCACTGGGACGATTCTGTATCGAAGCCAATAGCACGCTGCTGAAACTGAATCAGGCGCGTTTCGGATACGACTGTCTCGATCTGGCTGATCCGGTGGCGATGGCTGTCGCTTTGTATCCCGAGTGCATCGATACCTGCGACAAGTATTATTGCGATGTGGAGACCTGCGAATGCATCAGCTACGGTTCCTTCATTATCGATCGTTTTGCCTTTTCAGGCAAAGCAAAAAACGCTTACGTCTGCACCAAGGTCAAAGCCGATCTGTTTAAACAGTATTTATTTGAACGTCTGAGCGTTAAAAACTCTCGATAAATTTCCTGACGATATCGATCCCGGAAATCACCGTTCCCAGGGATGAGAATAGATTCGCAAATATCACCACCAGCAAAGTCCTGGTGACCCGGTTCTTCCAGAATCCTTTTAAAGTCGCGGTATCTTCGGCAATGTCTTCGAAATCTTTGACTTTCGGTTTGCGGATCGTCGCTTCGACGATGCCGGCAAACCAGCCGGAAGCCAGAAGCGGATTCAGGGAAGTCAGCGGTGCCAGCAGGAATGCCGTAGCGATGGACAGCGGATGACCCAAAGCCAGCAGTACGCCGAAGGCGGACAGGCTGCCGTGCCACAGGAACCAGGACTTGATCTGGCTTAGACCGAGGTCACGATTCTGATATACCGTCCAGAGGATGACCCCCAGAAAGAACAGGGGGATCAGGTATTTCAGGTAAGATAACAGACCTTTTTTCTTGACGACCGTATCCAAAGTCTGGATATCGATCTCATTGTTCAGGTTGCGTTCGATGCCCTTGGCATGCGCGGCACCGATGACGGCGACGCTCTTTTTTCCCGGAGCCGTCTTGATCTTCTGACAAAGATACTGGTCCCGTTCGTCGACCAGGACCCGTTTGACGGTGGGAAAGGCTTTTCCCACTTCTAATAAAGCCGCTTCCAGGGCGTCTGCTTCCTTCAGCTTGCTGATATCGTCTTCGCTGATCTCTTCGCTTTCGAAAACGGACTCGATCAGTCCGGTCAGCAGCTTCATTTTTTCTTTTCCCGAGAGCTCGTTCCAGATCCTCGAGAAAGTCGTTTTGATCGAACGGTCCGCCATGACCAGATCGATCTTTTTTTCTTCCGCGATCTCCATGGCTGTCTTCATTTCTGCGCCGGAAGTCGAATCCATGGATTTCGCTATCCTTTTCTGGAACGAAGACAGGATCACATTGACCAGCAGAAAACCGACCTGCTTCTCCTTGATGACTTTGACGATATCGGTATTACGCCATTTTTCAGGCTCTTTCAGTTTGTTGTAGCGATCCTGATCCAGTTCGACGCAGATGGCGTCCGGCTGTACCTCTTCGATGCATTCCCGTACGTCTTCCACGGAATTGCGGGAAACATGTGCCGTTTTAACCAGATAGATCTCTTTCTCCAGATATTCCAGTTTTACGATATTTTCATTCATGAATCTATTATATAATTAAATGGTGAAACTAAGAAAAGCAGATCAGCAGGAATTTGACCGGATCGTCGGACGTTACCTGAACGAACCGGAAGTGAAACAGATGGAGAACTATATCGCCCACGGCAAAGTGAGCGTTCTTGAGCACAGTCTCAATGTCGCCAGGACGGCGTACGATCTCGACAAACGTTTCCATGTGAATGCCGATCCGGAAATACTGCTGGGCGGCGCGATCCTGCATGATTTCTATCTTTATGACTGGCATGGCAAGCAGCTGCATTGGAACATCTTCAAGATGCATGGATTTACCCATCCGAAAGAAGCTTGCGACAATGCGGTAAGATCTTTTCAGATCGACGAGCGCATCCAGGAAGTTATCAAATCCCATATGTGGCCACTGACCTTGCGTTCGATGCCCAGACACAAAGAAGCCGTACTGGTCTGCCTGGCGGACAAGCTTTGCGCTTTGAAAGAGACGGTGGACCGATGATCGACAGATGTATCATTTACTTCATCATTCTGAGCTTTATCGGTTATATCTATGAATCCATCGCCATGACTTTCTGGGGTGGCAAATGGGACAACCGGGGTTTTCTTTTCGGTCCGATCATTCCGATCTACGGGTTTGGCGCACTGGGAGGGACTTTGTTTTTCCGCTATGTCATGACCGGGTACACGCCGCTGCAGGTCTTCCTGATCGGAGTGTTTGCTTCGGCTGTATTGGAGTACAGCGTCCATTACGCAATGGAACAGCTCTTCCATGCCTACTGGTGGGACTACTCCAAAGCGCCGCTGAATCTCAACGGAAGGATCTGCCTGCCTGCTTCCATCGGCTTCGGTCTTGCCGGACTGGTCATCGTCTATGTGATCAATCCCTGGCTCGTGCCTTGGATCGACAGGCTGCCTAGCACCCTGATTGAGATCCTGGCGATCCTGCTGACTTTCCTGTTTACCGCCGATCTGACGCTGACGGTCACGATCGTCAGCGGATTTGAAAACCGGGTGGAAGCGATGGATAATTTCATCAACGAGCACATGGATGACCTCGTCAGCAACTATCTGGATGAATCCAAAGGCTGGAACAACAAGTTCTACAGTGCGGTCGACCGTCTGGAAGAAGGCAGAAAACGGCTGATCAGCGACCGGATCGAGAAGACCGTCAATTCCATGAACGGCATCTACCACGAGACTCTGTCGAGAATCAAAGGCTATCGCGGCAAGAACGCTTCAAGACTCAACTACATGCTGAAGAGAATCAAACACAAGATAGGAAGAAACAAAGATGAATGACAAGATCATAATCCGGGGTGCCAGAGTCAACAACCTGAAGAATATCGATCTGGATCTCCCGCGCAATAAGATGATTGTAATGACCGGTCTTTCGGGTTCAGGAAAGACGTCTTTGGCATTCGATACGATTTATGCCGAAGGACAGCGCCGCTATGTCGAATCGCTGTCAAGCTATGCCAGACAGTTTCTGGGAGGCGTTGAGAAGCCGGATGTCGATCTGATCGAAGGTCTGTCTCCGGCAATCGCGATCGATCAGAAGACCACCTCCAACAATCCCCGTTCGACCGTGGCGACGATCACAGAGATCTATGATTATCTGCGACTGCTTTATGCCAGATGCGGGATCGCGTACTGCCCGAACCACAACGAACCGATCGAGCCGATGACCGTATCCGGCATGGTACGGACGATCATGGCCTTTCCGGACAATGAGAGGATGGAGATCCTGGCGGATATCGTCAGAAACAAGAAGGGAACCTTCAAGGATCTTTTTGATAAGCTGAAGAAAGACGGCTATATCCGTCTGTATGTGGATGATGAACTCTACGATATCGAAAGCGTTCCGGAATTAGACAAGAACAAGCGTCATAACATCGAAGTCGTGGTCGACCGGATCGTCAAGAAGCCGGGTATCGAAACAAGATTGAATGATTCGCTGGAGATCGCTCTGGGCTTAAGCGATGGGACCTGTATCATCTCCCACGGGGGAAAGAAGGATCTGTTCTCCTCCCATCATGCCTGTCCGAAGTGCGGTTTTACCGTTCCGACCCTGGAACCGCGTTTGTTTTCGTTTAACAGCCCATTAGGAGCCTGTGACGAATGCAAAGGTCTTGGCGTGACCATGTCGGTGGATCTGGATTATCTGATTCCTGACCGCAGCAAATCGATCGCGGAAGGCGGGATCCGCTACTATAAGAATATCTATGGCA
>CADBPB010000178.1 GCA_902796525.1 uncultured Erysipelotrichaceae bacterium
ATCTGTTCAACATCTCCGTATATTCCAGAAGCATCCCTAGATCTGTTCCATCCGACTCGCTATACTTCTCCATGAACGCGATATACTCATCGATAAATTCTTCATACGCATCGATCCCTTCCTTGATCTCCGGACGTATTGTATTCTCTGATACTGTTTCCTCCACAGGTTCTGTTTCCTGTATCGGTTCTTCTTCTACCGCTTCCGTGCTTTCCTCGATAATCTCTTCAGGTACTGTCTGATCCTTGCTGATGATTTCCTCGATGATATCCGGATCCTGTCTGTCTGATACTTTCGCGAGATACAGTTTTTCCTCTCCGTCTGTATAAACAAGTTCCCCATCTTCCATACGCAATGCTAAATCCCCGAAAGCGATCGACTTCTGATCATCTCCGGTTTTCCAGATCACTTCCAGTTTTTCCTCTGTCGTCGGGACATAAATATATCCTGTCCCTTTTTCATTGATGATCATAATGAAATCAACGGCATCATCCGCATCGTAAACTCTTAACTGTTCGATGGTATAACGGGTTCCATCCGAGTAGATTCCTGAGGTCCTCCATGTCCCATAGAACGCCTCATACGGATCTTTCTCTACGGTATTTTGTTCGTTCTTTGCGCTCTTTGCTCCGGAACATCCCGTCAGCATCAGCATTCCCAGCATCACTATGATGAACAGTTTTTTTCTCATTTTCTTTCCTCCCTGATCATTTCCATGATCGCTTCTTCATATTTCGTGTCGTTTCCTTCGTTCAGATAGTCATCGATGATCTCGATCTGCCTGTCCAGTCTGTTTCTTTGTTTTTCCAGGATCTCTTTCTGTTCCTTTAGACGCATTTTAATGGCTTCTGCGGAACCATCGATGAAAGCGGCGATCTCTTTCAGTTGGAATCCCGTTTCCTGATAGAAACGGATCCGGACGATCCTGCGGAGCGTTTCTTCGTCATAGAGCAGATGTCCGTACTTGTTTCTGGATGTCGAACGGATCAGGCCCTCTTTCTCATATCCCTGGATGATTCTTCTGGATAACCCCAGCATGTTGCGGATCTCACGCAACGAGATGTCTTGTTTCATTTCTTTCCTCCTCATATTGGAAGTGCACCTGACGTGCAGTCAAGTGTTCCAGTAAAGGACAGGAAAAATACGCGAAAAGACTTGACTGTCCCTGAAGGACAGGGATAAATTGATTACACCAAGAGATTCGTCTCTCAAGGTTATCCTTACGTTTGGAAGGGGGGTATCTCCTTCAAGAAAGATCTTATAGACCCGTAAGATCTTTTTTAGGAAGTTTTTTTGCATCCTCGATTTGATACCATTTTCATGAACAGGAGGTGCTTTTATTGGAACGATACCAGAGCAAAATGATGAATTTATACAAAGAACTGACCCATTCCGACCTGGAAGGCAGCATTCCTTACGGAAACAATATCCGCAATCTCTATGTGATCTACTGCCTCGATCAGATCGGCAATGATTCCGATTTCAAGATCCCCGAATATGCCTATGGGGGATTCGTCAAGGAGATCAGCAGGATCGCTGATGAATGCAGCGAACGCTTCATCGACGGAGAAGACTATTCTTCCATTTCCCTCTACAGCCTTTCCGGAGCCTTCCTGGCTTATTTTCTGGAACAGGGGATGCAGTTATCGGAAATCGACAAAATCAGCTCCTACGAGCTTGCAGAAACTGTTGCCAGATACCTGGAATGAAAGGAAAATAGAAATGTTTTTTGATAAAGAAGTAAAATATTCCCGTAAGAGTTTCTGGAATGACGATGTCACGAACTACTACGATGAAAATGGCAGGAAGATCGGTTCCTCCCGAAAAAGCCTATGGAACGACGACAAAACAGTCTATTATGATGAAAATGGGAAGAAGGTTGGAACATCCAGAAGAAGCCTGTGGAACGAAGACCGTACCGATTACTACGATGATTCTAATGAAAAAACAGGCTATTCCCGAAAGAGCCTGTGGGATGACGGTTCCGTGAACTACTACGACAGGAATCATCACAAGACAGGCAGAAGCAGAAAGAGTCTGCTCGATGAAGATAAAACGATCTACAAGAAACGATAAGGAAACGGAATGAAGAAGAATAGAACGGAAACGATGATGAGAGAGAAGGCAATGAAAACGATATTGTTCATCCTGCTTTTCCTCGTTCTTGTTTCATGTGCAGGAAAGGAGAGCTCTTCTTCCAAGAAGGAGACGGCAAAGCCTTATCCGGTCGAAAACAAGCCTAATAAGGAAGAAAACAGTCCTTCCTCTTTCAAGAACGATCCTTTGTCCCTGAGCTTCCGGAATTCGTACTATTACACCGAATCCGAGCTGAGAAATAAACTGGCCCTGTCCGAACTGGAATACTGTTCCTATCTGATCGAAGGGGAAGGACCGGTCGATTATGTCCTGACCTGGAATCTGAAAAGCAGCGGCAAAGAGGTATACCGCTGTGAATACTCTTACGACAAGAACCGGAGCTACAAGGTCAAGGCCCAGGCGGCCTGCGAGCTGTCGGAAGGCTATGAAGACTATCGCGATGGCGATAGGGAACTGATCCGGGAATACGTCATGCCTCAAGAAAACGATCAGATAGACATGTTCGTGTATGAAAACAGCTCAGGCTACTATGAGGATTATTTCATTCTTGGCAAGTATTCCGATATGTCCTGCTACATCAAGGGGGAGGATATCTACTTCGAGTATTCCTGGTATCAGAGAACGGAAGACGGTCCTGTTCTGGTCTATAAATCGACTGCGAAGAATACGGATACGACTTGGGGGAAACGGTACAATGAAACGCTTTGGCGTCTCTTTGAAGAATCTTATAAAAACATCGATATCGTTCCTTATGAAGAATATCAAAGAGACAGGGATTATTATGAAGTCTATCATCAGTGGGAAAACAGGGAACAGGAAAAGCAGGCAGAGGAAAGCATGAAGGAGATGATAGAGATCTACTGTGCCTGCGGAGATGAAGATGAACTCTATTCCGAGTATGAGGATGATTTCGATTCGTGGGAAGAAGCGGAAGACTTCTGGGAACGGTACTGCGAGTAGAGTCGTTATTATATGCACCTGCTATAATATTGCTGAAGGTATGATATGGTCATTTATTCCGGCAATCCAAATCTTAGAGAAAAAGAATATAGTCAATCAGGATCCCGAAGAATATACAGGAAACGAAAAAGAAGCCAGACGGCTTCTTAAAGGACTGATTAAGGCCTGGCTTCATTACGGTTCGATCTGATCAGTATTTCTTCTTTTTCAGTTCCTCGAAACCGAACGGTTTATCCAAAGGGCTGTCGCTTGTCACATAAGTGTCGCCCTTTTTATATGCGTAATGATTATCGGTATGGATCACATGCTCGTGTCCGTAACCGTCAACAAACCTGCGGTCTCCCCGAAAGGTATCCGACCACTGTTCGTTCATCTTGTCATGGATCTTCTTTGAATACTCGTGGGAACTGTTGTGGATCGCAGTGATCTCATCCTGCGTGTTCCTGACATAATCGAATATACGGGCATCGTTCTCTGCCTTCCAGCGCCGGTATTCCGCCCAAATCGCTTCGATCTCGCGCTGTTCCTCTTCGTCGACCTCAGGCTTCTGCACAGGTGTGTCTTTCTTTTCCATCCGTTCTCTCACATCGTTCCAGACATCCTCGCAGATCTGCACATTGTGCCTGACCACCGGCAGGAAGACCTGTTCGTAAGCAAAGTCATAGTCCTCTTCCAGACAGTCCATCCCGATCTCCTGATCGACATCCCATTCGATCTGCTGCTCAATGAACTGCACATAGCGGTCATTCTCTTCGTCATAGAGACAGCCCGGATAAAGACGCAGCAGATCTTCTTCGCTCAATCCGGTCGCATCGATCGTTTTCTCCCGAACGACATATAGGGATGTCAGCAGGGCTGAATTCAGATAATAATGCTTCCGGCCGTCCTGCATATAGGTATAGACGCTGATACCTCTTGCATAATACGCATCGACCAGTCTTCTTCCTTTTTCCTTTTCTTTCTCAAACTGTTTTTCATAGGTCTTTTTTGTATTCGCCTCGTTGCTGGTGAAGGGGATGTGCCTGACAAAGGAAAGATCCTGCTTGCCAGATAAACGTTTTAACGCGTCTTCCTCAAGATACATTTCCAGACTTATGGATCTTTTATGCAGCTGTCCCGTTTCATCGACGGTTCCATCCGGACAGGGATGCAGCTCGTCATCGAGATAAGCAGTCAAGGAACGGTAACGGATGCTGGAAGATCCGTCCGGAGCATTGTTCGTGATCTCGAAAACATCCGGCATGCAGTAGCCTCCATAGGCATCCTCATAGCGATCGATCGTACTGCTCCATCCTTCCGGTACCAGCATCTTCACATACTGTTTCCCGGTCTTTTCGCTGTAGATCGTCAGTTCATTCAGCTTGATCGTTTCATGGTTCATAACGGTACTCCTACATATACTTTAACATTGAATTGTTTTAGTATAAAAGTATGGAAAACACATTAAACATTTGCAGGATGCAGATCCGTTTCGATGAAGATACCTGCCGGTATCTCGATGCGCTTTCGGATCATCCGTTAGGGGATTCTTATATCTTTTCGAAAGTATTCGTTTCTTTTGATGATTTCGATGCGTTTCTGAAGGATGAAACGATCGATTTAACTGAAGAATTCATTGCGAAAACGGAAGAACTTTATGATAAGGCTTTCTTTGAGGAACACAACCTTGTGGCGATGTTTTCGGATGAAAGAAGCGGCTCAAACAGGCTCACATTGAAAGAGATTGAAACCGAGGGAGATGTCATCAAGCTGCAGATCGGCAGGGAACGGGGCCTGACGATGGACATGGCATATCTGTTCCTGTTCTATGCAACAGATGGAAAAGAGATCCTGACCTCCGAAGCAAGGATCGAAGATCTGCCGGTGGAACTGTGGTAGGAAGATGAATGAGGGACAGATGTGCAGATCAATGCAGGCCCTCATTTTTTCTTTTTGTCTTTTCAGAGCTTCTTCAAGGGATAAAAATGCTGTTTATGTTAAAATGAACCTGTATGTTGAAACGTTTCTTTTCCTACTATAAACCGTATCTCAAGACATTCATCCTGGATATGACCTGTGCCTTGGGCAATTCCGCCATCGGCATCGTCTATCCCATTATCACAAGATACATGCTGAACGACCTGATCCCCAACCGCAAATCGGAGATGATCATCCGTTTCGGCATCCTTCTGTTATGCGCCTATATCCTGAAAATGATCATGAAATACTGCGTGGACTACTACGGGCACATGGTCGGCACGCATATGCAGGCGGACATGCGAAGAGAGCTTTTCCACAAGCTGGAACAGCTGCCGTTCTCGTTCTATGACGACAACGAGACCGGACAGATCATGTCCCGGATCACTTCGGATCTGCAGGAGATCTCCGAACTGGCGCACCATGGCCCGGAAATGGCCGTGATGTCCACGTTCTCGCTGGTCTTCTCGCTGATCTATCTCTCCAGGATCAATCTGACGCTGTCTCTGATCATTTTCTCGTGCTCCCCATTCCTGTTGCTGATCACGATGTTCGTGCGCAAGAAGCACCTCAGATCGTCCCGCAGAGCGCGCAGATCGCTGGCCCTGATCAATGCGGACGTGAACTCTTCGGTCTCAGGCATCCGCATCACCAAAGCCTTCAACAACGCCGAGATCGAAATGGCCAAATTCGAAGAAGGAAACAAAGCTTTCGTGGAATCCAAGAAAGGCCAGTATTTCACCATGGCCATCCAGCATGCCACGACGATCTTCGTGACCGATGTCTTCAATGTCGTCTGTCTGATCAGCGGCGGCTATTTCCTGTATAACGGATTGATCAGCTTCGGCGATTATTCCTCCTTCATCGTCTCGATCGGTTTCTTTACCAGCCCGATCCTGCAGCTGGTCCAGTGGATGGAGCAGTTCAACGACGGAGCGACCGGTTTCGAGCGTTTCATCGAGATCATCGATCTGCCGGTGGAACAGGACAGGGAAGGGGCCAGGGACTACAAGCGTCTCAACGGGGACATCCGTTTCGAAGATGTCTGTTTCGCCTACAATCATGACGAAGACGAGCGGGAGATCCTGCAGCATGTGAGTTTCGCCGTACCGAAAGGAAAGACGGTCGCCCTGGTCGGACCAAGCGGAGGCGGCAAGACCACGATCTGCCATCTGCTTCCGAAGTTCTACCATGTCGACAGCGGCCGCATCACCATAAACAACGTCGATATCGAAGATATCACCATGCATTCATTGCGCGAGCACATCGGCATCGTCCAGCAGGATGTCTTCCTGTTCTCGGGAACCTTCTATGAAAACATCGCCTACGGCAAGGAAAACGCGACCGAGAAAGAGATCGTCAATGCCGCCAAGAAGGCGAACATCTACGACTACATCATGTCGCTTCCTGATGGTTTCGATACCCAGATCGGCGAACGGGGCATCCGGCTGTCGGGAGGCCAGAAGCAGCGCCTGTCGATCGCCCGGGTCTTTCTGAAGAATCCGTCCATCCTGATCCTGGACGAAGCCACTTCCTCTCTGGACAACGCCACGGAAGCCCTGATCCAGGAAGCCCTGAACAGCCTCAAGAAAGGCCGTACCACCATCGTCGTCGCCCACCGTCTTTCGACGATCCGGAACGCCGACAAGATCCTGGTCGTGTCCAAGGGAAAGATCATCGAAGAAGGCGATCACGAGACTTTAATGAAGAAGCGCAACGGCTTCTACAAGCGTCTGTACAATTCCCAGTTCATCGATGTCGATCATGGGATCACCGAAATGTTCAGCTAGGTCCATACGGACCTTTTTTCGTTATAATAGTGATAGGAGATCTTTTATGAAATACACGATAGAAAATGAATATCTGAAAGCGGAGATCAGCGATCTGGGGGCGACTCTGTACCGTTTCATCTCCAAGAAATCGGGGACCGATGTGGTCCTGGGCTTCAACGAGGAAGAGGATTATCTGCGCAATTTCGGCTGCTTCTTCGGAGCGACCGTCGGCAGGAACGCCAACCGGATCGGCAATGCGAGATTCACGCTGAACGGGAAAGAGTACCGGCTGACCGTCAATGACAACATGAACCAGCTGCATGGCGGAGGCATCAACGGCTTCAGCTTCAAGCGCTGGAAAGCGATCGAAGAGAAGGAAGATCTGGTGAAATTCTCTTATCTGTCGGAAGACGGGGAAGAAGGCTATCCGGGCAATCTCTATGTGACGGTGACCTA
>CADBPB010000179.1 GCA_902796525.1 uncultured Erysipelotrichaceae bacterium
CGTTTAATCAACAAGATCATGTTGGATGGTAAAAAAGGTGTTGCACAGAATATTCTCTATAATGCATTCGATATCGTGGAACAGAAAACAGGCTCGCAGCCGATGGAAGTATTTGAAAAAGCATTGGACAATGTCATGCCTGAACTGGAATTGAAATTAAGAAGAGTCGGCGGTGCCAACTATCAGGTCCCGGTCGAAGTTTCTGACGAAAGAAGATTGACGTTAGGTTTAAGATGGATCGTCAACTATGCAAGACTCAGAAACGAAAGAACGATGGAACAGAGGCTGGCTGCGGAAATCATCGATGCCGCAAATGGCGTAGGACAGTCTGTCAAGAAGAAAGACGATACGCACAAGATGGCCGAAGCAAACAAGGCGTTTGCACATTATCGCTGGTAAGAGAGAAAGGATACGTATATGTCACGTCAATATGCTTTAGAGAATACAAGAAATATTGGCATCATGGCACATATTGATGCAGGAAAAACGACCTGCACTGAAAGGATCCTATTCTTTACCGGAAAAACACACAAAATCGGTGAAACACACGATGGCGCAAGCCAGATGGACTGGATGGAGCAGGAGCAGGAAAGAGGGATCACGATCACCTCTGCTGCGACCACGACTTTCTGGGGCGGATCAAGGGAACAGCTTCCCAAGACCCGGGTCAACATCATCGATACGCCGGGACACGTCGATTTCACAGTCGAAGTCGAACGTTCGCTGAGAGTACTGGATGGTGCGGTCACCGTTCTGGATGCCAAAGCCGGTGTGGAACCGCAAACAGAAACAGTCTGGAGACAGGCTTCGACTTATCACGTTCCAAGGATCGTCTTTGCGAACAAAATGGATGCGACCGGTGCAGACTTCATGATGTCGGTCAAATCGATTGGCGAAAAGCTGGCAGCCAATGCGGCAGCCATCCAGATGCCGGTAGGCGCAGAGAACACGTTCCGCGGAATCATCGATCTGGTTGAAAGGAAACAGTATACCTATCCGAATGATCAGGGTACGGATATCCGGCAGTCAGAAATCGAGGAACAGTATAAGGACGAAGCTGAAGCATTACGAAACGAGCTGATCGAAAAGCTTTGCGATTATGACGACGATCTTATGGAGGTTTTCCTGGATGGCAAAGATCCGGAAATCCCGATGATCAAGCAGGCGATCCGTAAAGCGGTCATCAGTTCGGAATTCTTCCCCGTATTATGCGGATCTGCTTATAAAAACAAGGGGATTCAGCTGCTGCTGGATGCGATCATCGAATATCTGCCTTCCCCGCTGGATGTACCGGCGATCAAGGGTGTCAGCAAGTATGGCGATGAAGCATTAAGGCACGCAAGCGATGAAGAGCCGTTTGCTGCACTGGCCTTCAAGGTCATGACTGATCCATTTGTCGGAAAGCTCACTTATTTCAGGGTTTATTCCGGTGTGGCTAAAGCCGGTTCCTATGTGCTGAATGCCTCTAAAGACGCGAAAGAAAGATTTGGAAGACTTGTGCAGATGCACGCGAATCATCGTGCCGACATCGAAGAAGTCGATGCGGGCGATATCGCTGCCGCCGTCGGATTGAAGAATACGACGACTGGCGATACTTTGTGCGATGATAAACATCCGATCGTCCTGGAATCCATGATTTTCCCGGAACCGGTCATTCAGATGTCGGTCGAGCCGAAAACCAAGGCGGATTCCGACAAGATGGATAATGCTTTGGCGAAACTTGCCGAAGAAGATCCGACCTTCAGGACCTATACCGATGAAGAGACCGGTCAGACGATCATCGCCGGAATGGGCGAACTGCATCTGGATATCATCGTCGATCGTATGAAACGCGAATTCCATGTGGAATGCAACGTCGGCAAGCCGCAGGTCGCTTATCGTGAAACGATAAGAAAAGCCGCGGATTGCGAAGGCCGTTTCGTCAAGCAGACAGGCGGTCATGGCCAGTACGGTCATGTCTGGATCCATTTCGAACCGAATGAAATGGGGAAAGGCTTCGAATTTGAAGAAGCGATCATCGGCGGAAAGGTTCCGAAGGAATATGTCCGCCCGACGCAGGAAGGCCTGAAGGCGGCCATGGAATCCGGCCTGATCGCCGGTTATCCGGTCGTCGATATCAAAGCGACACTGTTTGATGGCTCGTATCATGAAGTCGACTCTTCAGAAATGGCCTTCAAGACAGCCGCGGCGCTGGCTTTGAAAGAAGCTGCGAAAAAATGCGATCCTGTGATCCTGGAACCTGTCATGGATGTCGAAGTGACGGTTCCGACCGAATATCTCGGTACGGTCATGGGAGATATCACCAGAAGAAGAGGTCATATCAATGACCAGGAAGAAAGAGGCAACGCCACGATCGTTCGTGCGTATGTACCTCTGTCTCAGATGTTCGGCTATGCGACGGACCTGCGATCCAATACGCAAGGTAGAGCAAACTACATGATGCAGATGGATCATTACGAAGAAGTCCCGAAAAACATAGCGGACGAGATTGCCAAGAAAAACGCTCGTTATTGATTGTCAAAAGCAGTGTTTTATCTTAAAATAATATTGTTTAATTAGGAGGAAAAACTTAAGATGGCAAAAGAAAAATTTGACCGTTCCTTGGAACACGTCAATATCGGTACGATCGGTCATATCGACCATGGTAAAACAACTTTAACAGCTGCGATCACCAAAAGATTAGCAGAAAAAGGTAATGCCGAATTCAAGGCTTACGACCAGATCGACAGTGCACCTGAAGAGAAGGCTCGTGGTATCACTATCAATACCGCTCACGTTGAATACAAGACTGACAAGAGACACTATGCTCATGTCGACTGCCCCGGACACGCTGACTATGTCAAGAACATGATCACCGGCGCAGCACAGATGGATGGCGCTATCCTGGTCGTTGCTGCAAACGATGGACCGATGCCTCAGACTCGTGAGCACATCCTGTTGGCTAGACAGGTCGGTGTTCCTTACATCGTTGTATTCCTGAACAAGTGCGACATGGTCGACGATCCTGAACTGATCGACTTAGTCGAAATGGAAGTCAGAGAACTTCTTGATGAATATGACTTCCCAGGCGATGATACGCCAATCATCCGCGGTTCCGCATTAAAAGCTCTCGAAGGCGATCCTCAGTGGGTTCCTGCCATCGATGAACTGATGGATGCTGTAGACAGCTACATTCCTTCTCCTGCAAGAGAAATGGATAAGCCGTTCCTGATGTCCGTAGAAGATGTCTTCACCATCTCCGGCCGTGGCACTGTTGCTACAGGCAGAGTCGAGCGTGGTGTTGCTCACCTGAATGACCAGGTTGAAATCGTCGGTTTAAGAGAAACCAGAACGACTGTTGTTACCGGTCTTGAAATGTTCCACAAGCAGCTGGATGAGGCTGAAGCCGGCGATAACATCGGTGCTCTGCTCCGTGGCGTCAACCGTGACGAAATCGAAAGAGGCCAGGTCCTGGCAAAACCGGGTTCCGTTACTCCTCACACGCAGTTCCATGCACAGGTCTACGTTTTAACGAAGGAAGAAGGCGGCAGACATACTCCGTTCGTTGCCAACTACCGTCCGCAGTTCTATTTCCGTACGACCGATGTCACTGGTATCGTCAAAGGTTTAGGCGGTGCCGAAATGGTTATGCCTGGTGACCACGTCGAAATGGAAGTTGAACTGATCGCGCCGATCGCTATCGAAGAAGGAACAAAGTTCTCTATTCGTGAAGGCGGCAGAACTGTCGGTTCCGGTTCCGTTACC
>CADBPB010000180.1 GCA_902796525.1 uncultured Erysipelotrichaceae bacterium
TATCACCATGTCTTGCAGATAGGAAATAATCAAACGCTGGGAGTCACGACGGACAAGTTTGATTTTGACCATTGGAAGCAACTGAAGAAAGACGGAAAGTATGATGAGGCTGCGAAGTACGTAAAGGAGCATCTGAATAGGTCTGAAGACCGAAAGCAGATGACGGCTGTTTTGGAAGAAGTCGGTCGCGGGCTTCAGGAGAAATATCCATATTGTAAGTTTTGGGGTATCACGATTCATCAAGACGAGCCGAATGGCACTTCGCATATGGATATCCGCTACACGATCTTCACTGATGGTGAAAAGACGGGACTTGGGAAACGAGTTTCTATGAACAAGGGCTTAGCGAAAATGGGATTTAAGACCGATAAGGAACGCACTGCTTTACAGAAGTTCCAAGATGCGATTAAAGACGATATTCAACTTGGCATGGAAGCGCGCGGATATGAACGTGATTATCGGGATAATCACGAAAAACATGTCAGTATTTCTGTATACCAGGCGGAGAAAGACAAAGAGAAAGCGATTGCAGAAAAGAAAAAAGCAGAAGCATTCGTTGAAGAATTAAAGAAGCGCGAAGCTGACCTTCAACGCCGTGAACACGAGCAACAGGAACTGATAGTTTTGGGCCGTCGTGCCAAAGCACAGCAACTGGCAGACGGGCTTGTTACTGAAAAAACGGACCGTGCTATTACGGGCCGAAAACTACCAAATATTTAATAAGGAGGATCGCATTATGAGCGACAATAATTTCAATAACAATACAAAACTGGATGACCTTCGTATGAGACTGGAAGGTCTGGACGTAGGTACAAAGAAGCTGAACGAGCTGATCCAGGAGAGGAATAGCGATGTTCGATATTTCATGGATCTTCTTTATGCACTTGACTTCGTTGATTTCTCTCGGAAGCTGTATTTCGAGGAAGGCGACTGCAGTTTTTATGATTACATCTCGGATAACATGTATCGATACAAGCAGGAGAAGATCCACTCTAAGGCTGTCCGTCTGATCAACAAGAAGCGGGATAGCTAAAGGAGGTTCCAGCCATGAAACTTGAGACGCGTAGCGATTTGCTGGATGTACTGGATTGGATCAGAAATTATGGATCCTATTTTGCCTTCTCAGATCTGGAAGAGATGGGTGAGAATTATATCAAAGCTGCGGACGAGGCAGAACATGTTCTTGAAGCTCATGATAAGAGCAAAGAGCCTGCACTGGCGACCGCACATAAGATTGACAACATTCTCCGTAATTTCAGGATCGAACTGCTGACAGGCATTATCGACAGCGAGTAAAAACAGAACCCCGTCACGCCATATACGGTGCGACGGGGTTCATCTCTGTCAGCTTAACGACAAGATCATTTGGATGCTCATAGATATAGTCTTCAGCACGGGCGAGAAGTCTTTTCTGAATGTACCTTCCCCCGAGTTTTGCATCAAGGGCATCGGCCGCTATGGCATACAAATCTTCACTGTAAATGTCGATCTTTTTGCCAATCCGATCTGATAGCTTTTTGAGTTCAAGATCGGCCAGCTGCTTATACGTATCCAACGAGGGCGGATCCATGACGATGATTCTGTCATAGCGTCCTATGAGTTCGGGCTTCATTCCGAAGGCCAAAAGGTCATCAGGCGTGATATTCTCCGACTTTTCTTCTTCCGTCGTTCTGGCGAAGCCTATGGTGCCTTTTTTGCTATGCTTTTTCTCGTAGATCGGAGAGAAAGCGCCAAGGCATACGATGGCAAGATCGGATGGTGAAATACAGCCAGGGCTGATGATAGAATCATCATGATCGAAAAGCTTCAAGAGCTGGTCCTGCAGGAGGTCATAATAGTTTACATCAGAATTCCTGTTGTCCCAGCACTTGTCAAATTCATCGAGCACCAGAATGAATTTACGCCACATCTTCTTGTGCCTATCGAAGCTGCGAAGGATGTCTGTGAGATGCATATCCCCGCGCCATCCAGCAGCGGAAAGTTGAGAGGCATCAACGATGTTTATCATGCCCTTCCATTCTTTTGACAACTGGCGCCAGATCTCAGTTTTCCCGCAGCCTGTCTGTCCAATGAATAGACTGGTCGTAGGGAGATTAAATTGGTAGAGATCGTAGATGATCATGGACGCTGCTTTTTTGGCAGCATCCTGACCTATGATGGTATCATCTATGGCTTCCTGCACGGACTGTGGTGTGAACCAGTTTCCATCATCTGGTTCTGGAACCAGTGTCATTTCAATGGAATCCTCAGGCCATGGACAGTTATCTTTGGGAGAGATAGAATCGAATTTTAGGCGATTCATGCCTCCAACCTGATCCAATGTCATGTCGGCAAGTTCTTCAGCATGCTGCTCTTTGATGTAGCTCATTGTTCATCGCCTCCTCGATGAGTCCGATCATCATATCGGATGTTTTACGGATGATTTCAAGGGAGGCTCTGAGTTCAGGCGTAGACTTATCAGATGACCATCCTGCCACGTAACCCAGGCTGTATTCGGAGCTGTCGATCCCCAGCCACTGGGAAACGACATATGCAATAGATTCTGCCTCGACTTCGCGGGTGCGCTGGTCGGCGCTTTCTTCTTCTGCACCTTTGGCATGGAGCCATGCGTGCGACTGCTCATGCAGAACAGTCTTGATAGTGTCCGCTTCGCTCATGCCTTGCTGGACGGCAATTCGACATTCGGACGGACTGAAA
>CADBPB010000181.1 GCA_902796525.1 uncultured Erysipelotrichaceae bacterium
GATCTTGACTTCGTTCGGTGTGCCTCTCAAACCTTTTGTAAAGAAAGGGGATACGACCGGATCAGCCAGTTCCCAGATCTTGCCCTGCGGATCTTTGAAGGCGCCATCTCCATAGACCATGACTTCCATATGCCTGCCTGTCAGATCGAACAGTCTCTGCTGTATGCCTTCGACGACCGGCTGGGCATCTCTCGGGAAGAGCTTGACCTTGTCTTCGGTCGCCTTGTTGGAACCTAAAAGTCCGTACTGTTCGTTGTAACCGGAACCGTTGATCGGGGCCGTCATGATATCGTCGAGACCGTAGACATTCGCGCCTGCATCTTTCAGGATCCTCTTGGATCTCTTGCGGGTATGGATATCGCAGGTCAGGACATTGTTCGTATAGTTCAGGATGGTTTTAGCGTTATTTGCAAAGATGATTTCGCAATCGCATCCCTGTTCGTTGATCAGCTGTTTGTAGTAACTCATATAGTTGACGCCGGTAAATTCATGCAACGGTTCGCCAAACAGTTTCAGATATTCTTCTTCGTTCAGGACATCGTTGTACGGATCGATCCCTTTGGCATCCAGGTCGTCATACGTCAGGAAGGCATTGCCGACTTCATCCGAAGGATACGACAGCATCAGATAGATCTTTTTCGCTCCTCTGGCGAAGCCGCTGAGCAGTACCGCGAAACGGTTTCTTGAAGTGATCGGGAAAATCACGCCGATCTCGTTTCCGCCAAGCTTGTTTCGGATGTCTTCGGCAATGTCGTCGATCGTGCAGTAGTTTCCCTGGCTACGGGCAACGACCGATTCGGTGATCGCGACCACATCACGGTCGTGAAGCTCGAAATGATCGTTTTCACTGGCATCTTTTACCAGCTGCGGAATGATTTCGACCAGGTCATCTCCCTCGCGGATGATCGGCGCACGCAGGCCTCTTGAAACGGTTCCAGAATATCTAGTCATAATTTACACCTCTTAACGGGAATATTATAAACCTTTTCCTCTTATTTTTGATATGATTTATATGTGAAAATGGAAACGATATACGACTATGACGTGACCATCGTCGGAGCAGGTCCGGGCGGCATCTTTACGGCTTACGAACTGAAGAAACTGGCGCCCGAATTAAGGATCGCCGTGATCGAATGCGGCAATAAGCTGGAGAACCGGAAATGTCCGATCGATGGAGACAAGATCACGAAATGCATGAAATGTCAGCCTTGCGCCATCATGAACGGTTTCGGCGGAGCAGGGGCTTTTTCGGATGGGAAATACAATATCACCAACGATTTCGGCGGTACCCTTTACGAACATATCGGCAAGCAGAAGGCTTTGGAACTGATGCATTATGTCGACAGCATCAATGTGGCGCATGGCGGAGACAAGACCAGGCTCTACAGCACCGCCAACTCCCATCTGAAGACCGAATGCATCCGGAACGGTCTGCATCTTCTGGATGCGAAAGTCAGGCATCTGGGCACGGATATCAATTTCGAAGTACTGAGCAGCCTCTATGAAGAATTGAACAAGAAAGTCGATTTCTACTTCCGCCAGGAAGTGCTGGAAGTGCAGAAAGAAGAAGATTCCTATATCCTCAAGACGAAAGACTCCGCTTTTCGAAGCAGATACTGCGTCATCTCGGCAGGACGTTCCGGCAGCAAGTGGATGGAAAAGGTCAGCGCGGACCTGAATATCCCCACCAGATCCAACCGGGTCGATATCGGCGTCAGAGTGGAACTTCCATACGAGATCTTCTCCCATATCACGGATGAACTCTATGAAGGCAAGATCGTGTTCCGTACCTCCAAGTATCAGGACAGGGTTCGTACCTTCTGCATGAATCCGAAGGGGATCGTGGTCAACGAGAATACCAACGGGATCATTACCGTGAACGGGCATTCCTATGAAGATCCTGCCAAACAGACTGAGAATACCAACTTCGCGCTGCTGGTCAGCAAGCATTTCACCAATCCGTTCCGCGATTCCAACGGCTATGGCGAATCGATCGCCAGACTCTCGAACATGCTGGGAGGAGGAGTCATCGTCCAGCGTTTCGGAGATCTGCTGAGAGGAAAGCGTTCGACGGAAGACAGGATCGAGAGTTCGTTCATCACCCCGACCTTGAAAGCGACGCCCGGCGATCTAAGCCTGGTCATTCCGAAACGTATCCTGGATGACATCATCGAGATGATCTACGCCTTGGATAAGATCGCGCCGGGTACGGCGAATGACGAGACCTTGCTTTACGGGGTGGAAGTAAAGTTCTATAATATGGAATTACAGCTGGATGAACACCTGGAGACGATTCACAAGAATCTATTTGTGATCGGCGACTGTTCAGGCGTGACCCATTCGCTCTCGCATGCTTCGGCAAGCGGCGTCTATGTGGCCAGATATATAGCAGAAAACAGATAAGAATCAGGAGAAGGAATATGGAAAACAAATACAGTTTTGATGAGATCGTGACGCATTTGAGGACATCGGGGTATGTCTATCAGGGTTCAGAGATCTATGGCGGTCTGTCGAATTCCTGGGATTTCGGTACCCTGGGTTCCTGGCTGAAAAAGAATATCAAAGATCTCTGGTGGCAGGAGTTCATCGAGCGGTCTCCTTACAACGTGGGGATCGACAGCGCGATCCTGATGAATCCGAAGACCTGGGAAGCATCGGGACACCTGAAAGGTTTCTCCGATTCCATGGTCGACTGCAAGGAATGCAAGAGCCGTTTCAGAGCCGACAATATGATCACGGAAGCGACAGGC
>CADBPB010000182.1 GCA_902796525.1 uncultured Erysipelotrichaceae bacterium
AAAAAAAAGACGGGTTCATACCCGTCTTTAATCATCATCTTCGTCTTTTCTTTCAGCAGCCGTAGCAGCAACGACTTTATCCGTAACGTTCTGCGGTGCAGGTTCGTAACGGTCGAAATCGATGACATACGTTCCTCTGCCCTTGGTCATGGAACGGAGCTCGGTCGCATATTTCATCATTTCCGCCATCGGTACTTCCGCTTCGATCTTGGCTTCGCCCTGATCGGCAGAACCCGTATCCAGGATCATGCCTCTGCGCTTGTTGAAGTCGCCGATGATATCGCCGGTATATTCTTCCGGACAGATGACCGTGACCTTGCCGATCGGTTCCAGCAGGATCGGATTTGCCTTCGGGATACCGGCCTTGAACGCCAGTCTGGCAGCCGCTTCGAAGGAATTCGGCTTGGAGTCGACCGGATGGTAGGAACCATCATACAGCGTCGCTTTGACATTGACGACTTTGCATCCTGCCAGAGGACCCTTCGACATGCAGTTTCTCAAGCCTGTTTCAACCGATGGGAAGAAGTTCTTCGGGACAGCGCCGCCAAAGATCTCTTCAGCGAATACGAGATCCTCGGAATCCGGATTCGGTTCGAATCTGACCCAGACATCGCCGAACTGGCCTGCGCCACCATTCTGCTTCTTATATTTTCCCTGAACCTCGGACTTGCCGCGGATCGTCTCACGATACTGGACTTTCGGTTCTTTCAGTTCGACTTCTACCTTGTATCTTGACTTCATCTTGTTGACGACGACATCGATCTGCTGATCGCCGACCGCATACAGTACCTGTTCGCCGGTTTCCGCATTACGGACGAAATTCAGAGATTTGTCTTCGACCAGCACTTTCTTTAATGCATCGGACATCTTGTCTTCATCGTCTTTGGTCTTAGGAGATACCGCAACACCCAGCATCGGACGCGGATATTCGATGTCAGCAAAAACGACCTGTTTTTCTTTGACACACAGGGTATCATTGGTTTCGGTCGCCTGCAGTTTCGTCAAAGCGCCGATATCGCCGGTATGGACTTTCTCGATCGGAAGCTGCTGCTTGCCGCAGATGACAAACAGACCGCCGGCTTTATCTGACGTATCTTTCTTTGAGTTGTACAGAGGCGTAGTCATCGACAGAACGCCTGACATTACTTTAATATAACTGATCTTGCCAACGAAAGCATCGACAACGGTCTTGAATACCAGACCGGAGAAAGATTCGCCGTCATCCGTTTTCAGTTCCGTACCCTTGCTGTCCTTGACCGTACCCTTCTCAATATAAACCGGGGTGTTTTCTTTCAGGAAATCCAGAAGCTGTTCGACACCCTGCGAATTGGTCGAACTGCCGGCAAATACCGGTTTCACATCGCCGGAAACCAGCGCAAGCTTCAGACCTTTCGCCGTTTCTTCCGGAGTGAACGCTTCGCCTTCGAAGAATTTTTCCATCAGCGCATCATCTGCCGAAGCGATCGCTTCGGAAATCTGATCATAATGCGGATTCGAAGTATCTTCCAGAACCTTGACGGAACCGGTCATCTTCTTGCCGTCCATAGTCGGCACTTCAAACGGTACGACAGAAGAGCCGAACTTGTTTCTCAGATCATCGACCGTCTTTTCAAAGTTCGCATTGTCGTCATCGATCTTATTGATAAAGAAAACGATCGGCAGATTATTTTTCTTGCATAGTTTTACGGCGCTTTCCGTGCCGGATTCAATGCCTTCCTTTGCGGAAACGACGATCACTGCCAGGTCGGCGACTGCTGCACCTGAAACCTTTTCGCCCTCGTAGTCCAGGTAACCCGGCGTATCAATGAAATTGATCTTGGTGTTCTTCCACTCGATCGGAGCCAGTGCCGTATATACGGATAATCCTCTCTTGACTTCTTCCGGATCATAGTCCATGGATGAGGTGCCATCCACGGTCTTGCCCATGCGATCGATCGCCTTTGTTAGAAACAAAGCAGCTTCGACAAGTGCGGATTTGCCGGAACCCGAATGTCCCAGCAGCACAACGTTTCTTACGTCTTTTGATAAGTATTCTTTCATATATTTCCCCTTATTCCTTTAATAGATCGATTAATTCCTGATTCTCGCTGTCTCTTACATATTCCACGGCAGTTCTGCCGGCATTGTCTTTGATCGTCTTATCGGCACCCCGCTGCAGCAGGAATCTGACTAAATCATTATATCCCCCATAGCTCGCTCTCATCAAGCAGGTGCATCCTTCGTTGTCTCTGGCATCGACATTGGCTTTGTTTGCCAGAAGATAATGGATCACATCGACTTTGAAGGCCAGGACCGCATCCATCAGAGCGGTACGTCCCTTTTCATCGACGGCATCCAGATCCGCTCCCGCTTCCGTCAGATATTCGACGACTCCTGTCTCGCCCAGGAAAGCCGCTCTCATCAGGGAAGTCCTGCCGCTGTTGTCGTGCGCATTCACTTCGCTTCCCGCTTCTACCAGTTTCTCGCAGATCTCGCGATATCCGTGTTTGGCTGCTCCCATGAGAGCCGTATCATTGTTTTTATCTCTTGCTCTGACATCTGCACCATGCGCGATCAGCTGTTCCACGATCTCCAGATATCCTCTCTTCGATGCACGCATCAGGCATGTCCTGCCATCGCCATTCTTATGATTGACATCAGCCCCCTGTCCGATCAGTTTCTTGACTTCATCCAGTTTTCCGCTGCTGCATGCTTCCAGCAGTGCATCGTTCAATGCTTCATCCATTGTCATAGCCTCCTTTTTTTATATGAATAAAAAAGTGAACGCTAAAACGTCCACCTGAAAAGATCATTTTTGATATAACACAAGTAAAGCGTCATTTACCCCTAAGATCATATTTCTCATATTATCGAATCTTTTCATCTTGATCCTATCTAGGATAATTGTATCAATTAAACGCGGGTCGTTTCAAGTGAAAAAAGGAATGTAACTATTTTCATCCTTTGAGTTTTTTCCGGATCTCATTATATGCCGGAAGATGGTTGCCCACGATCTGGTAGAAGCGTTTGGAATGGTTGGGTATGATGAAATGTGTCATCTCGTGGACCATGATGTATTCCAGACAGTCCAGCGGGTAATGGACCAGGTAGGAACTGATACAGATACGGTCTTTCGTCGGGTAGCAGACGCCCCATTTGGAAGTCATCATGCGGGCTCTCAATTCTGGCGTTTTCAGGTAGTTGTAGCCGATCAGGATACCTCTCTGGTACTTGTAGAAGTACTCCCATGCTTTTGCCAGAAGATCGCGGTCAAACTGCTTATATAGATATTTTACGGCTTTTTCTTTCTCAGGACCGTAAAGAAAGATCTGCCGATCCCTGACTTTGACGCTGTTGCGTCCGCTTTCCTGATAGATCAGTTCGCAAGGCTCTCCATATACATAGAAAAGATCCCCGTCGTCATAGATGTGCGATCCCTCTTTTTTCTTCTGCATTCTCTGATATTCGTTATATATCCATGCGCGTTTTCCTTCGATGAAACGGTAGACCAGATGATCCGGCATCAGCAAAGGCGCGCTGACGCAGATCGTATCGTCTTTCAGGCGCAGATACATGTGACGGATGTTCTTGTGTTCGATCTCCACATCGAAACGGATCCCTGTGATTTCGATCATAAATCAATTCTAACATTCCTTTGATGAAAAACGTCACAGGATATCGGGAACCGTCGAAAGGATTGCTATAATAAAACTGAACGATGAGGAAATCGCTATGAAAACAAAAATCACTGTCATTACCGATAATATTCCCAATGGCGGACTCTCAGGAGAATGGGGTCTCTGCCTGCTGGTGGAATACAAGGACAAGAAGATCCTGGTCGACGCCGGAGCATCAGATCTGTTTCTTACCAACATGAAGGAGCTCGGATTCGAGACGGATGATGTCGATTTTGCGACGCTCAGCCATGCGCACTATGATCACGCGAATGGCATGCCGGCGTTCTTTCAAAACAACGCGAAGGCAAAACTCTACGTCAGAGAAACGACGGCAGCAGACTGCTACTCGCGTAAGTGGATCTTCCGCAGATACATCGGCATCCCGAAGAAGATGATGGAGACCTATCGGGATCGTATCGAGGTCGTTTCAGGCGATTGCCAGCTGATGGACGGCGCTTATCTGATCCCTCATAAAACAGAAGGTTTGTCAGCCATCGGCAAACGTGAAAACATGTACCGCAAGACGGCAAGCGGCTGGATGGCGGATGATTTTTCTCACGAACAGAGTCTCGTCCTGGAAACGGATCGGGGTCTGCTGATCATCAATTCCTGTTCCCATGGCGGCGTCGCCAATATCGTCGATGAGATCAGACGGACTTTTCCGGATCGTAAGATCTATGGATATATCGGCGGATTCCATCTGTTTAATAAGACGGATGAAGAAATCATTCGCGTCGCAGAAGGCCTGAAAGATATCGGACTGGACTACATCTGTACGGGTCACTGTACCAAGGATCATGCTTATGCGATCCTCAAAGAAAAGCTGCAGGACCGTATGCATCAGCTCCGGACCGGTCTGATCATCGAAATATAGCGCATCCTTCAGTGCGATAAAGGAGAATGAGAATGAGATCATATGTGGAAGAAAGCCAGCTTTTCGGCAAAGAAGATCCTGAAGAACTGGCCGTCCGGTACGGGACCCCCCTTTACGTATATAATGAGGAGATCATAAGACGTCACATGAAAGCCGTGGCGGGAGTTATTACGAAATATCCCTACCGTGCAAACTACTCCATGAAAGCAAACAGCAACTTAAGCATCCTGAAGATGGCCAGGGAAGAAGGCCTGAATGCCGATGCAATGAGCGTCGGCGAAATCATGCTTCTGCTTAAGGCAGGCTTTTCTTCAGACCGCATCTTTTTCGTTCCCAACAACGTGTCCGAAGAAGAGCTGCAGTTCGCCATCGGCCACGGCATCATGACAAGTCTCGACAGTCTGGATCAGCTCGATCTTTTCGGCTCCATAAATCCGGGAGGAAAATGCTCCGTTCGCATCAATCCCGGCATCGGCGCAGGTCATCACGAGAAAGTGGTTACCGCCGGCAGGAAGACGAAATTCGGAATCGAAGAACACGACATTGATGCAGCATTCGATATTGCAAAGAAATACGGCCTGCACATCACAGAGATCAATCAGCATGTCGGAAGCCAGTATCTGGATCCTCAGCCTTTCCTCGATGCCGCAGAGAATTTCCTGCGCATCGCAGAAAAATTCAATGAACTGGAATACATCGATTTCGGAGGCGGCTACGGAATCCCCTATCATAAGCTCGAAGATGAAGCGCAGTTCGATATGGAAGATTTCTCGAAACGCTTTACGGAGGTCCTGGATTCCTATGCGGAAAAGCATCCGAATGATCTTCCTCTTTTCAAGAGCGAACCGGGACGCTACTGCGTGGCCGAGGGAGGCGTGATCCTGGGACGCGTGCATGCGGTAAAACAGAACTACGGAATCAGATATGCCGGTACCGATATCGGCATGAATGTGCTGGCAAGACCGACGCTCTACGACTCGTGGCATGATCTGGAGATCCTAAGAGACGGCAAAGCCGTGACAGACGGGGAGCGCGAGAATGTCTATGTGACCGGAAACATCTGCGAATCCGGCGATCTTCTTTGCAAGGACAGGAATCTTCCCGTCATTCATCGCGGCGATCTGATCTGCGTGCTGGATGCCGGCGCATACGGTTTCTCCATGAGCTCCTCCTACAATTCGAGACCGCGTGCGGCGGAAGTCCTGATCACGAAAGAAGGGACTGCGAAACTGATCCGCAGGAGAGAGACTTACGAAGCCATGTTTGCCGATCTTGTGGATGACTGAGAAAACAAAGAATCGCAGCATTCACCAGACAGTCCATCTTCAGAACCTGTTTCATTACGGCCTTAATCATTAAGCGATGCAAAAAGACTCATTGTGAAAAACGGTGAGTTTTTTGATCTGTTATAAAAAAACATCTCAAACCTGAGATGTTCAATGATCCAATGGGGCGAACGATGGGACTCGAACCCACGCAATGCTGGAGCCACAATCCAGAGTGTTAACCAACTTCACCACGTCCGCCATGTGCTTATTTATTCTATCACAAGAGCATTTTCTTTTTCAATCATTCAAATGACTTCGTTGTGATCCATATCGCTTTCGCACAGACTCTCTGCGACGTTCATGATATGATCGCCGATCCTTTCGATATCGATCAGCAGTTCAGCATAGATAACGCCCGACTTCGCGCCTTCCGCGGTATCCTGCATCCTTTTGATCTCGACATCCCTGTATCTATAGCACAGTTCGTCCAGCCTGTCTTCATTCTCGCTGATTTTCTCCAGCAAAGATCCATCCCCCGTTTCGATGATCATGTTGATCACATGCAGGCTGTCCATGACAGTTTCGATCAAACGATGCAGTTCGTCATGTGTTCCCACCGAGAAAACAAGATCTTCCTTTACCATTGCGTCTCCGGCCTGGGCGATATTCAAAGCATGATCCGACATCCTCTCCAGATCCATATTGATCGAGAAGAGCTTGACAGCCTGTCTGGCTTCTTCCATATTGGTGTTGCTGTGCATCAGCAGCAGGAGGTTGCGGGATATGCCTCTGTGGATCGTATTGACTTCTTTCTCGGTTTCAGCCACTTCATCCACCGCTGAATGATGTTCCAGAATCGCCATCAGGCTTTTCTGTATGCCTGCTTCCACCAGATCCAGCATATTGTTGATTTCGATATTGATACCGTAAATATTGAACGCCGTATTGTTTTCAATATTGGCGGCCTGTTTCACTTCCGGCTGCAGTTTCTTTTCCGTGCCCTGATCCGGAATGATCAGATAGGCGATCTTCGATAACGCTTTGGCAAACGGGAACAGGACCGTCGAAGTGATCACATTGGTGATCGTATGCATCATGGCGATCTGCCGCACGACACTGCCCGGAGCGATCATTTCATACCATCGATCGAACGGAAGGAAAGAATAGAGGACCGTAAAAAGAATCGCATTGCAGAGATTGAAGGTAAAATTGATGATCGAAACGCGCTTGGCATCCCGATTGAAGCTCAACGATGCCAGCATCGCTGTCGTGCAGGATCCGATGTTCTGGCCCAGGTTGAAAAACATGACATCCTTGATGCCAACCAGACCTCCCTTGGCCAGAGACTGGATGATACCTAAAGAAGCGCTTGAGGACTGGACGATCGTTGTCAGCACGAAACCGATCAGGATACCGAAAAGCGGATTCCGCATCTCCGATAGAAGTTTCAGGAAAAACGGAGAACTTCCCAATGGTTTCAAACCGCCTGACATCGTATCCATGCCGATAAAGATGAAACCCAAACCCATCATGATCTCGCCGATCGCATTGAGCTTGTCGTTCTTGACGAACATGATCAGGCATACGCCGATAAAAGCCAGGAAAGGCGCAACGAGACCGACATCCAGTGCCATCAGATGGCCGGTGATCGTCGTACCGACGTTGCTGCCGAGAATGACATAGACCGTCTGGGCGACTTTCATGATGCCGGCATTGACAAAACTCACCAGCATGCTGGTGGTGGCGCCGGAAGACTGTACCAGGGCCGTCACAAGCATTCCCGAAAGCAAAGCGACGACCGGTTTCTTGGTCAGTTTTTCCAGAAAATCCTGAAGTTTCCCTCCGGCCATATGCTTAAAGCCGCTTCCCATGACTTCCATGCCATACAGGAAGATGGCCAGACCGCTTAAGACCGCAAGGATATCTTTAAATTTCATCTCTGTTTTAATCATAACAAAAATGCTGATGATAAACAAAAACCAGTCCGAACAATCAAAAAAGCCTATCCCTGGGGATAGGCTTGTCTGTGATCTTAAAAACCTTTTAGACCAGCTGTTTGCCGCAGCTCGGGCAGAAGTTCGCGCCTGCCGGAACCGGTTTACCGCAGAATGGGCAGTAACCGCCGGAAGCGTCTCCGCTCTGCGTATTCTGGATCAGACCGGAAGCGACATTCTGAGCCATATTGACG
>CADBPB010000183.1 GCA_902796525.1 uncultured Erysipelotrichaceae bacterium
ACGGCGGGAGATCAGCGACAGATCGTTTTCCGTCAAAGCATTCCTGACGACCCGGGCTTTCTCGTCTTTGAGATAGTCACTGTTCAGCTGATCCAGGTATTTCTTATCGATTGCGTGTAGTTTTGCCATACATTATCCTTCTTTCACTTTCCATCTTAACATGATTCAGGAAATGCTTTTCAAGCAATGACGGACTCATGACCGGATATGCCTGTCTATTCTGTTTATGAGATAATGAAACAGAAAAAAGAAAGAATTGGTGGGAGTTATGGAAAACATCGGTATTACAGAGATAAAAGACATATGTATCGGACAGGTCGAAAACAGGGAAGCGGGGACAGGCGTCACGGTCCTGATATGTGAAAAAGGGATGCTGGCAGGACTGGATGTCAGAGGCGGCGGGCCGGCTTCCAGAGATACGCAGATCTTGAATCCCTTAACAAATACCCATCCGATCCATGCGATCGTTCTGGCAGGAGGAAGCGCGTTTGGTTTAGGTGCTGCCGATGGCGTCATGAAATACCTGGAAGAAAAAGGCATCGGTTATGATACCGGTATCGCGAAAATCCCGCTGGTGGTGCAATCCGATATCTATGATCTTTCGGTCGGCAGAAGCGACATCCGCCCGGATCGGGAGATGGGTTATGCGGCGGCGGAAAAAGCTTTTATGGATCCCGGTTTTCAGTCTGGAAACTACGGCGCAGGCTGCGGGGCTTCCATCGGCAAGATTGCCGGCATGGAGCGGGCGATGAAAAGCGGCATCGGTTCCTATCCGTTAAGGATCTGACAATTCGAGATTGGGGCTATCTGCGTCGTGCATGCTTTAGGGGATGTTTATGACTATCATAATGGGAACCAGGTCGCCGGCCTTCTGGATCCGGAACGCAAACATCTGGCAAATACTTTAGATTACATGAAAACGTCCACCGAGATCGTCAGGAATAAATTTACCGGGAATACGACTCTGTCGATCGTCGTTACGAATGCAAAATTCAACAAAGCCCAGCTGTGCAAGATCGCAGGGCTGGCGCATGACGGCTATGCCCGTTCGATCAATCCGGTCCATACTTCGGCAGATGGCGACAGCATCTATGCCGTTTCGACCGGGAATCTGGAGGTAGACAAGGACCTGGCCGGGACGCTTGCGGCAGAGATCGTCAGCGAGGCGATCCTGGATGCTGTCAGGAACGCGGAAAGTGCTTATGGGCTTCCGTCATGGAAAGAGATCGGATGCTTATAATCATGACTGATAGGCTATAATTGAACTATGGACGATAGAAAATTCAAACTGGTATCTCCATTTACCCCGACCGGCGATCAGCCTGAAGCGATCGCAAAACTGGTCGAAGGGATCAACGATGGCAAAGAGGAACAAGTCCTTTTAGGTGCGACCGGCACAGGAAAGACCTTTACGATCGCCAACGTCATCGCGCAGGTAAACAAGCCTACACTGGTCTTTGCCCACAACAAGACCCTTGCCGGCCAGCTTTATTCCGAATTCAAGGCGCTGTTCCCGGAGAACGCGGTCGAATATTTCATTTCCAACTTCGACTACTACCAGCCGGAAGCCTATATGCCCAAGACCGATACCTATATCGAAAAGAACGCCGTCACCAACGACGAGATCGATATGCTGAGGATGTCGGCCTATAACTCTCTATTGGAGCGAAGAGATGTCATTGTCGTCGCCTCGGTCGCCTGCATCTATGCCGGAAGCAACCCTAAGGACTACAAAGACATGTTTTTTACGCTGAAGGTAGGGGAGATCATCGACCGTCAGGAACTGATCAAACGCCTGGTGGTCATGCAGTACCAGCGCAATGATGTGGACAAGCTGCGCGGCACCTTCTCGGTTAAAGGGGATGTCATCGAGATCTGTCCGGGACATACTGATGCGTTCATCATCCGGGTCGAAATGTTCGATGACGAAGTGGAGCGCATCACCGAGATCGAACCGGTCACCAAGAACCTGATCAATGGCTATACGGTCTATTCCTTCTTCCCGGCATCCGGCTATGCCCGGAAACGGGAAGACCTTCTGATCGCCTGCGACAACATTGAAAAGGAACTGGAAGAACGTCTGATCTATTTCAAAGAAAAAGGCAAGATGCTGGAATACGAACGTCTGGAACAGCGCTGCCGTTACGATATCGAAGCTTTACGGGAAATGGGCATGTGCTCGGGCATCGAGAACTACGCGATGCATATCGACCACCGCGTCCCGGGAGAAAGACCTTACAACCTTTTCGACTACTTCGGGGATGACTTCCTGATCGTCGTCGATGAATCCCACGCCTCTCTGCCGCAGATCCGCGGCATGTACAATGGCGATCACCAGCGCAAGCTGACATTGGTCGAATACGGATTCCGTCTGCCTAGCGCATTGGAAAACCGTCCGATGCGTTTCGATGAATGGGAAGATATCAAAGCCCAGCGGATCTATATGTCCGCCACCCCGGGCGATTATGAACTGGAGAGAAGCGGAGACGTCGTGGAACAGCTCATCCGTCCGACGGGTCTGATCGATCCGGTGGTGGAAGTACGCAAGACCAACGGTCAGATCGACGACCTGATGCAGGAGATCAACGCGACCATTGCCAGGAACCAGCGCACTCTGATCACGACGCTGACCGTCAAGATGGCTGAAGACCTGAGCGATTATCTGCAGAAGCTGAACTATAAAGTTGCCTATCTTCATCATGAGACCAAGACGCTGGAACGAAGCGAGATCATTCACGATCTCAGAGAAGGGAAGTATGATGTCCTGGTCGGCATCAACCTTTTGAGGGAAGGTCTGGATATTCCGGAAGTCTCTCTGATCGCGATCCTGGATGCAGACAAGGAAGGATTCCTCAGAAGTTCCCGTTCCCTCATTCAGACCATCGGCCGTGCCGCCCGTAACGTGGATGGCAGGGTCATCATGTATGCGGACGAGATCACCGATTCCATGAAACAGGCCATCGATGAGACCGAACGCCGCAGGAAGATACAGATCGCCTACAACGAGGAACACCACATCACGCCGCGTTCCGTCGTCAAGGAAGTCAACGAAGTCATCCATTCGAAAGAAACCAAGGAGATGTCGAAGAAGTACCGCCAGAAGCACAAGCACAGCAAGGCGGAGAAAGAAAAGATGATGGCTTCCATCGAAGCCGAGATGAAACAGGCGGCAAAACAGCTGAACTTCGAACGTGCCGCCGAACTGAGGGATATCTTATATGAACTACGCGATGAAGATTGATATGAAACGATTGTTCTATACGGTTCTGGGGATCGCTATCCTTGGCGCAGGCGTCGCATTGGCCGTCCGGGCAGGTCTGGGTACCAGCCCTTTGGATGTGCTGATCGAACTGCTTCATTTCAGGATCGGTATTTCAGTCGGAAGACTCACCTTTGTCGCCCAGATCCTGATGGTGGCGATCGCTCTGATCCTGTGGCCGAAAACCATCGGCATCGGTACGGTCATGGCGATGGTTCTGACCCAGTTTCCTCTCGACCTGGTCTATGACCTGGTCGGGACGCATGAGAGTTTCTATGTCAATCTTTTCCTTTGCATCCTGGGAACGGTCCTGACCGCCTTCGGCGCGGCCGTGATCATCCATGCCGGTCTGGGCATGGGGACCTATGAAGCGCTGACTTTTTCGATCTCCGACCGTTTCAAGATCAAGTACCTCTATGTCAAATACGGACTGGAAGCGGTCTTTCTTTTGCTGCTGGTCCTGTTCCATGGAACCATCGGCATCGGCACTTTGATCTCCTATCTCTTTCTGGGGAAACTGATCACGGTTTTCATCCCTCTGGCAGAGAAATGGATCGTTTTCCCGAAATAGAAACACCATAGAATGTGTTATATAATGAAAGTATGAAAAAACTGGTACTCATCAGCGGTATCTCCGGAGCCGGCAAATCGACTGCTTCCAATATCCTCGAGGATATGGGCTATACGTGCATCGACCAGTATCCGGTCGAGCTTCTGCCTGACCTGATCGAACTGATCAAGAGCAGCGATTCGATCAAATACAATAAAGTGGCTTTGACCATCGGACTGTCGGATCTGGAGAACTTTTACGATCTTCTGGCGAATTCCGA
>CADBPB010000184.1 GCA_902796525.1 uncultured Erysipelotrichaceae bacterium
CCACAAAGGGATCTGACAGTCATCTCCTGCCAGGATCTCGAAGAAACGGGTATAGCCCCGTAAGGCCTGTTCCTCGCTGACCAGCTGACGGTAGGCGGCAGACAGGTGTTCCTCAAAACGGCTGGGATGATCGAAGGACGCCTTGACCATCATCTCATAGAACGGATCGTCGTTGTCCGTCCGTTCGACGCCTTCGTTCTTTTCCTTGAATAAGCTGATATTGCAGTAGCGAACTCCTTCGATTTCAGGATCTTTATGAACCGAAGCTTCGCGGCTGGAACGGAAATCGATGACCGTATCGATGCCCAGTCTCCGGATTTCGGCGATATCTTCCTGGCTTGCCGTATGCAGCGCGGCGCAACGGAAAAGCTTCCCTGATTTCACTATCTTCCCGTCGTTCGTTCTGATCCCGCCAAGATCGCGGAAGTTTTCGATGTGTTCGATCTGATATTTCTCTTGCATCCTCGTTCCTCAGTAGTTGATCTCGTTCTTCTTGTCCCGGCGCATCAGTTCGATGACGGCTTCTCTCGGATCGGTCCCTTCATTGACGATCCCGTTGACCATCTTCGTGATCGGCATCTCCACCTGATGTTTCTCCATCAGTTCCATGGCCGCAGGCAAGGCATTGACGCCCTCCACCACCATGCCGATCTCCCGGATGGCCGTCTGGGGTTCCTCGCCCTGGCCGATCAGGATGCCGCAGCGGTTGTTTCGCGAATGCATGGAGGTCGCGGTGACGATCAGATCGCCGATCCCCGCCAGTCCGCTGAAGGTCTCCTGTTTCGCTCCGCAGGCTTTGCCCAGCCGGATCATCTCGGCCATGCCCCGGGTGATGATGGCCGCCTTCGCGTTGTCGCCGAAGCCCAGGCCTGCAGAGATGCCGCAAGCCAGCGCGATGATATTCTTCAAGGCGCCGCACAGTTCCACACCTAGCACATCCTCATTGGTATAGACGCGCATATTGTCAGTCATGAAGATATTCTGGGCATAGCGCGCCGTATCCGGGTCTTCGCAGGCGGCGACGATGGTGGTCGGCAGATCTTTCGCGACTTCCTCGGCATGCGTCGGTCCGCTCAAGGCGACGACCTTGACTTTCTTCTCTTTCAGGACATCTTTGATCACCTGCGACATCGTATACAGGGTGCCTGTTTCGATCCCCTTGGTCGCATCCACGATGATCTGTCCTTCCTTGATGTATTCCTTCAGGTCGCTGATCGTCGGACGTACGAAAACGGACGGGACCACATTCAGCAGGATATCTTTTCCCTCGCAGAATGCTTCCTTATCGGAAGAAAAGACGATGCTCTCGGGTATGACCATCCCCGGCAGATTCTTATGCGCCCTGGTACGGTCCAGCTCGCGCAATTCCTGTTCGATGACCGAATAGACGGTCACCTCATATCCTTTGTTTGCCAGCAGTCTGGCCAGGGCCATGCCCCATGTTCCGGCACCGATCACACCTATTTTCATCCTCTGTACCTCCCTCTTCATTTTAACAGTATTTCTTCGCTTTTCTCCGTTCTCTTCATTGTATAATCAAATCAGGAGGAGTATTTCATGAATAATAATACCAATAAAGTCCTGGCGGCGATCGATCAGAATCCCGAGATCCTGAACCAGCTGCTCAATGGCGGCGAAGGCGATATGACAAGAGGCGGCGCGGTCAACCCGCTGGTCAATATCCTGGGCAATGTCGACAACCGGGAACTGCAGCAGGTCTCGCAGGAAGTCGCAGAGAATCCGCTGGTCAAGCTGTTCCTGGCTTCTTCCGGAAGTCTGGATGCCAAAGACCTGGTCAGCTACGTCGGCGGCGTCGGCGGTACCAGAGCGGCTGCCAATCCGGCGGTCCGGGCTCTGTTCGACGGAAGGCTGGATCTCAAGGAGATCCTGATCCTGATCGTTCTGTTGAAACTCTTCAAGAGAAAGAATTCCAACACCTACAACAATTCCGCGATCGGTCTTCTGGGCTCCCTTTTAGGCTACAATACCGGCTATAACAGCGGTCTGTTCAATCTTCTGGGCGGAAACAACTATTCCAACGGACTCTTCGGCAACAGCGGCTATTCCAACGGCCTCTTCGGCAACAGCTATTCTTCCGGACTGTTCGGCAACACCTACAACACCAGTTCCGGCCTGGGCAACTTCCTGGGTCTGACCGGCGGCTACGGAAACAACTCGAGCCTGTCGAATCTGATGAATTTCGTCAACGGCAACTACAACCACAATCCGCAGTACCAGTCCCTCTGGAACATCCTGAATCAGGCGGCTCCGACAGCCGTTTCCAGCAACGGTCTGGTCAGCGCCAGCGGCCTGTTCAATGTCCTGGCGCATATGATGGGCTACTAAAAGCTTTCATCTGATTTGCAGAAGATCCGGTTTCAAAACCGGGTCTTTTTTTATATACTGAAGGTATGCTGCAAGACATCTATCCGGCAAGATATTCCCTGGTCTATCAGGAAGAAACGATCAGCGACGACGATCTTGTCATCATCGGCAACCTCAATAAGCATCTTGTGCTCTTCGATGGGCATCTTCCGACGTACAAGCAGGTCAAGGATCTGCTTCCGGAAGACTACCGCTATCTGTTTTCCATCGATGATGTGCATTATTTCATGAACTACCATGATCTTCCGGATCATGAGCACACCCAGATCCGCACCGTGATCCGCATCCTGCAAGGCCCGGAAGCCTTCGGCGCCATGACCGGACATCACCTGCTGAGCTGGTATCTGACCAACCGCTACTGTTCCTGCTGCGGCCATCCCTTAAAGCACAGCGAAAAGGAACGGGCTCTGGTCTGTCCCAGTTGCGGACAGGTCATCTATCCCCGGATCTCCCCAGCCATCATCGTAGCGATCACCGACGGCGACAGGCTCCTGGTATCGAAATACGCCCGAGGCGCCTACAGGAACTATGCCCTGATCGCGGGATTCTGCGAGATCGGCGAGACCCCGGAAGAGACCTGCAAGCGCGAGGTCATGGAAGAAGTGGGCATCCGTATCAAGGATATCCGCTACTATGCCTGCCAGCCCTGGGGCGTGGATGGAGGGCTCTTGCTGGGCTATTTCGCCCACCTGGATGGGGATGATACCTTGAAGGTGGACCATAACGAACTCTCGGAAGCCGAATGGATCACCAAAGACGAGATCGCCGCGGATGAAAATCCCATCACCCTGACATCGACTCTGATGCAGGAGTTCCGCAAAGGCAATTACGATTAGAAGACAAGCGATGAGGAATCGCTTGTTTTTTTGTGAATAATGTATGAACTGATTATTACGAATTGATTCATTTACCTGCAGAGTTTTCCTGATGAATCGATGATCGAAAAGCC
>CADBPB010000185.1 GCA_902796525.1 uncultured Erysipelotrichaceae bacterium
AACATTGAGAAGAAAAAGCTTGTGTGCGCGTCCATAATGGAGCTATGACGATATTCTTCCTGGTTATGATGCTGGGCATAAGATTTTTTGATTTCCGCTCCTACGTCATTCCCGATCTGTTTCATGTGTTTCTGATCCTGGGAAGAATCATGCAGAGCAGCTCATTGAAAGAGATCTTTTTCCGTGGAATGACCGGTCTTTGTATCGCGCTGCCGCTGTTTCTTTTGAGCAGCATCATGAACCGTATCCTGCGTGAGGAATGCATGGGTGACGGGGACATCAAGCTGGTGTTCTCTCTCGGGATCTATTTCGATCTGTTTCAGGATCTTGTCGCGCTGCTGCTGGCGTGTCTGACGGGTCAACTTCTGTCGCTGTTCTATCTGAGAAGAAAGGAGCGCATGATCCCTTTCGGTCCCTGCATCTGCACCGGTTTTCTCATCGTGATGCTGATGGATGGGAAATTGTTCTGATCGATGAACTTTTTGCTGACCAAATCCGAACGTTCTATTCTATAATAAAGGTGATGTATGATGTAACGATCATCGGGGCAGGGATCACCGGAACATTGCTGGCACACGAGCTGAGCAGATATCAGCTGAAGGTGCTGGTTTTGGAGAAGGAAAACGATGTCGCCATGGGGGCTACGGGAGCCAACAGCGCCATGATCCATTCCGGACACGATCCCAAACCCGGAACACTGAAATGCAAATATAATCTCGAAGGCAACAGGATGTATCCTGCTTTGTGCAAGGAACTGCAGGTCGATTATCAGCCGGTAGGGGCTTTTGTCGTTGCGGTCAGCGATGAGGAGCTGGAAACGCTTGACAAGCTGATCCGGCAGTGCGATGAACGCGGGATCCCTTACGAGATCCTGGATGGCGAAACAGCCAGGAAACAGGAACCGCACCTGAGCGATGAAGTGATCAGAGCGCTTTCCCTGCCTACGACAGGGATCGTGATGCCTTTTGAAGTGGCGATCGCCGCCATGGAAGAAGCGATGCTGAACGGCGTCGAACTGCGTCTGGGCTTTGAAGTCCGCAAGATTGTAAAAGATGATCATTTCGTTATCAACGATGAGATCGAAACGAAGATCCTGGTCAACTGCGCAGGCGTCCATTGCGACGATATCACGCAGATGCTGAGAGAAACGCCTTACCATGTGGAAGCGCGCAAAGGCGAATACTTCGTTCTGGACCACCTGGACGGACAGTTCGTATCCAGAGTCATCTATCCCGTTCCAAGCAACAAAGGCAAAGGCGTCCTGGCCGTACCGACCACGCACGGAAACGTCATGCTGGGACCGGACAGCGAAGTCAGCGTCGATGTCGATGACAACTCGACGACCGGAAGAGGACTGGAGTATGTGCGCAACGAGATCAACAAGACCGTGAAGGATATTCCGTATCATCGGATGATCCATACGTTCGCCGGTCTGCGTCCGCACATCGATCTCAACGATTTCTATATCCAGGAAGACGATCAGATCGAAGGATTCATCCATATCGCCGGCATCGAATCGCCGGGGCTGACGGCCGCGCCTGCGATCGCCAGGGATGTGGCGGATCGGATCATCCTTCCCAGATTCCATGCGGAAAGAAAAGAAAACTATGAACGCCGCAGAGCGTTTATCGACATCAGCAAGATGTCCATCGATGAGCTGAATGCCCTGATCGAAAAGGATCCTGATTTCGGCAGGATCGTCTGCCGTTGCGAAAAGATCAGCAAAGCTCAGATCAAGGATGTCATCCACCGCCAATGCGGTGCAAAGACCATCAAAGGCGTCAAACGGAGATGCCGTCCGGGCATGGGAAGATGTCAGGGCGGTTTCTGCGAACCGGAAGTGACCGCGATCCTGGCGGAAGAACTGGGCGTAGATATCAGGGATATCCTTCTGGATAAGAATGGATCGCAAATCGTGGCAGCTGCCTCGAAGGAGGATCTGTGATGCAGGAACATGATCTGATCATCATCGGTGCCGGGTCGGCCGGCATGGCTGCCGCAAGGGGAGCCTATGAAGCAGGCATCCGGGATATCCTGGTCGTCGAACGGGAAAAGGAATACGGCGGTATCCTTCAGCAGTGCATCCACAACGGCTTCGGCCTGCATACCTTCAACGAGGAACTGTCGGGACCTGCCTACGCAGAAAAGTATTACGCCTATCTCAAAGACAACGATTCCATCCGTTTCATCTATGAAAGTTCTGTCCTGAAGATCGAGGGCCATATCGTTACAGTCCTGTCTCCGCAAGGAGAGATTCAATACAAAGCGAAAGCCATCGTTCTGGCGGCAGGATGCAGGGAACGTCCGGCGGGTGCGATCGGTCTGAAAGGCGACCGCTGCGAAGGCATCTATACCGCAGGTACGGCGCAGAAATATCTGAACAAAGCGGGCTATCTCGTCGGCAAGCGGGTCTTTATCCTGGGCAGCGGCGATATCGGGCTGATCATGGCGAGAAGGATGACGCTGGAAGGCGCGAAAGTCATCGG
>CADBPB010000186.1 GCA_902796525.1 uncultured Erysipelotrichaceae bacterium
CGAAGAATTCGTCCTGCGTCCGATGAACTGTCCGCATCACATGCTGATCTACAAGAACAAGCTGCATTCCTACCGCGATCTGCCGGTGCGTATCGGTGAATTCGCTACGGATTTCCGATATGAGGCTTCCGGGGCAGTCAAAGGCCTGGAACGGGTACGCTGCATGTGTCAGAACGATGCGCATCTGTTCGTCACTCCGGAACAGATCGGCGACGAATTCAAGAAAGTCGTTACCCTGATCCTGGATGTCTATCGCGATTTCGGCATCAAGAACTACAAGTTCCGCCTATCCTTAAGAGATCCGCAGGACCATAAGAAATATTTCGATGACGATGAGATGTGGAACAATGCCGAGGCTAAATTAAGGGAAGTACTCAATGATCTGGGCATCGATTACTTCGAAGCGGTCGGCGAAGCGGCATTCTATGGCCCGAAACTGGATGTCGAAGTCAAGCCTGCCATCGGTCCGGAGATCACGCTGTCGACCTGTCAGCTCGATTTCCTGCTGCCGAGACGTTTCGAACTGCATTATATCGATTCCAACGGTGATAAGCAGACGCCGGTCGTCCTGCATCGGGCGATCTTTGGAACTTTCGATCGATTCACCGCTTATATCATCGAAGAAACCAAAGGCGCGTTTCCGTTATGGCTGTCTCCGAAACAGGTCGTTATCATTCCTGTCCACTATGACAGACATACGGATTATGCCTATGAGGTACAGGATAAACTGAAAGAAATGGGCGTCAGAGTCCACGTGGATGGACGGAATGAAAAACTCGGATACCGGATCCGTGAAGCTCAGATGTCCAAGATCCCATATGAGATCGTCGTCGGCGATCAGGAAGTCGAAAACGGAACGGTCAATGTTAGACATTACGGCGTCGAAGGATCGCAATCCATGACAGTCCAGGAACTTCTGGATAAGATCGATACAGAAATCAAAGAAAGAAAATCTGTGGCTTAGCCACAGATTTCTTTCATTTTTGCGATTGCTTCTTCGATGGTCAATTCGAGATTGCTTTCGTCTTTTCTTCCTTTGAATTCGACGATGCCTTCCGCGGCTTTTTTGCCTACGGTGATCCGGTAAGGGATACCGATCAGTTCCGCATCATTGAATTTGACGCCAGGACGTTCGTCACGGTCATCCAGCATGCATTCGATGCCTTGGGCATTCAGCTTTTCATATATTTCTTCCGCGATCCTGTTCTGCAGTTCGTCTTTTGTCGACATGATCAGGATGATCGCCTTGTAAGGAGCGATATTTACCGGCCACACGATGCCTTTTTCGTCATGATTCTGTTCGACGACCGCAGCCATCGTTCTTCCCAGACCGATTCCATAGGAACCCATCCAGACGTCCTGGAGCTTGTTTTCTTCATCGGTAAACTGCAGACCCATGGCTTTGGAATATTTCGTACCAAGCTTGAATGTATTGCCGACTTCGATGCCTTTCGTAAACTTCAAAGGCTGACCGCAGACAGGGCAGATATCTCCTTCTTTGGCATTGACGATATCTCCTGCGATGTCATAAGAGATATCAGAAACATTCACATTCGTATAATGGAAGCCTTTCTGATTGGCACCGCAGACGAAATCCGTCATATTCAGAACTTCATTATCGACGACGACTTTGCAATTGAGTCCGATCGGACCGCAATAGCCAGGAACCGCATTGCTTCCGGCAATCAGTTCGTCATCGGCAAAGGCTATCTCTTTGCCGCCCAGAAGTTTTAGTACCTTGGTCTCATTGAGTTCGCGGCTTCCATTCACGAAGAGCGCTACGAGTTCATCATCGACCTTCATCAGCAGGCATTTTACGTTATCGGAGATATCCATTTTAAGATATGCAGCAACATCTTCGATCGATTCGCAGTCCGGCGTTTCGACCAGTGTTTTTTCTTTTCCGGATGGCTGTTTCGATACTTTCTTCGTGACGACAGGAGTGATCTCCATATTGGAAGAATAGCCGCAGCTGTCGCAGTAGATCAGCGTATCTTCGCCGATCTCGCTGACCGCCTGGAATTCTTCGGACAGCAGTCCTCCCATGATTCCGGTATCCGCCTTGACGATCCGATAATCGATGCCGATCTCATCGAATGATTTCTTATAGGCATCGAACATCTTCTTGTAAGAAAGATCCAGACCTTCTTCATCGACATCGAAAGAGTAGGCGTCTTTCATGACGAATTCTTTGACCCTGACCAATCCGAACCGCGCACGAGGTTCATCGCGGTATTTCGTCTGGAACTGATAGAGATTGAAAGGAAGATCTTTGTAGGAACGGATCTTCGATTTTGCCGCATAGGCAAACAGTTCCTCATGCGTCGGACCGAGGACGAAGTCTTTCATATTGCGGTCTTTCAGTTTGAAAATCGAAGGACCGAAACCGGAAAGACGTCCGGAATCTTCGTAATATTCACTGGCGATCAGCGCTGGCATCTTCACTTCCATCGCACCTGCGTCGTTCATGTGTTTGCGGATGATGCTTTCGATGTTGTTTTGGACTTTTAATCCCAGCGGCAGGAACATATAGACACCGGCGGAAGTCTTTTTGATGAAGCCGGCTTTGACTAAAAGATTGCCGCTTACGGAATCCTCATCTTTGACATCTTCTCTTATGGTGAAAAAGAAACTGTTTTTTAATTTCATAATCATTCTCCAATCTATGACATTATATCATTCGCGATATTTATCTAAATTCTTGAAATGCATTTTAGCCACGTTTTTAAGCTCGCTCTTGCCATATTTCGATACGAAAAGCTGAATATCCCTGTCGATCGCTTCCGTATCGGAGGAGCCTCTATGGAAGCTCATATGATATTTTTCCGACATCCTGTCCATGTATTCCAGAAAAGCATAACGGGAGATGATCGATCCGACCGCTACAGCAGGGTACTTTTCTTCCGCTTTCGTTTCGAAGATCAGATCGCGGTAGACTTTCGGTTCGTCCGACAGATAATCGAAATAGTTTTCGATCGAACAGAACTGATCGACATAAGCCAGTTTCGGGACATCATAGCCTTTATCGAGCAAATTCAGATATGCCTTATTGTGCATCTTGGCTTTGATCGCGTTAAGATTGTTTGTTTCGTGGACATGATTATAAGTCCTATTATCAAGGATCAGCAGGGAATGCTTGAAACGCTTTATGAGATCGGGTCCGATCTTCCTGATGTATTCATCATTCAACGCTTTGGAATCCGTAATGTTCATCCTTGCGATATAGTCCTGGTCATCGGCTTCGACGATCGCGGCACATACGCATACCGGACCGAAGACATCGCCATTGCCGACCTCGTCGGAACCGGCCTGACGCACCGGCTTGCTGTCGATGAATGCCTGCGCATAGAAAAAAGCATCGTTTCCCTGAAAAACCACTTTTTTGGAAGTATAGACTGTGACCGTCAGATCTTCTTTCTGAATGAACGCATCCACATACTCATTGGGGCTTTTCTGGATATAGTCCTTGAACGTTTCTTTCAGTTTGGCGATTTTATCATCATCAAGCTTAATGGAAAAAGTGCTCATATCACTAGTATAGCATTTGGTTATCGATTATAAATGATGTAAAATAGGAAATATGATCATACCAGAGAATGTATTTATCTTTATATCGCTGTTTATTATTGCCTTGTATATCGTGATGATGATCATCGGCTATACCAAAGGTTTTCTTTATGAATTCATATCGCTGATCTATACGCTTCTTTCACTGATCGCAGCATGGTTCCTTTCTCCGGTGCTGGCAAAGCTCTTTCCTTTGATCAGCGCCGATAAGCTTGGACAGTATAAGGTAATGATCGATCTTTTCAACCTGGAAGAAATACTGAATATCGTCGCTTATTTCGTGATCATCTTCCTGGTTCTTAAGATCTTCTATATCTTCATCTCGATGCTGCTGAAGTCGCTGAACAAGCTTCCTGTGGTCGGAAAGTTCAACCAGTTCCTCGGCGCGTTGTCCGGTTTCATCAACGCTACGCTCATCACACTGGCGATTTCTTTGCTGTTTACGCTGCCGATTTTCAAGAACGGCGATGCGGTACGTGAACAGACCATCTTGAAATATATCAATCGGTTTACCGCTCAGGCATACAGTTTCGTCGTGGAAAAGATCGCTACAGAGAAACTGGATCTCGATCTGAAAGATCTGAATATAGAAGAACTGCGTGAACAGTTCAAGGAATGGATCCTGCATTTCAATCATGAATGATTTTAAGAATCTCAATCTGGATGCGATCAGAAATCAATTGAAAGACTTTGCTGCGATCGATGAGGCAAAGGCTTTTATTGAGGAAGAAACGGTTGATTTCAATCCGCTGGTGATCCGCAAGAAAAGCAAAGAAACCGCTGAAGCCATGAAGATCCTTCATGACGGTAACAATGTCAGTTTCGATGGTATCATCGATCTTTCCGACATATTCGGCAAAGCCGAAAAGCAGATCATGCTGACAGGAACGGAACTGAAGAATACTGCAGTGTTTCATAATCACTGCAGCCGTCTCAGGAAGCAGTTTCAATCGTTTGATGAAAACCTGTCGATCCGCGACTATTCCGATGGGATACAGCTTGTTCCTGCCGTATTCGAAGAAATCGATGATCTGATCGAAGTCTCGGGCGAAGTCAAAGAAGATGCGACTCCAACGCTGAAACAGATCAATCGCGATCTTCAAAAGGTTGAAAATGATCTTTACAGCAAGGCTTACCAGTTCATGGACCGTCATGGCGTCAGTCTTCAGGAACGTTCCATCATCGTACGCAATGACCGCCTGACTTTTCTGATCAAAAGCAACGATAAAAACAAATTCAAGGGCTATACCTATGGAACGAGTTCCAGCGGTCTGGCTTACTATATCGAACCGGAATCGTTTATCGATCTGAATAACCGCAAGATCTCGCTGATGCAGGATAAGGAAGATGAGATCGCCAGGATCCTGGTTTCTTTGTCTTATAAAGTGGCCGCCGTTTCCGAAGAATATCGGTCCAATTTTGATTCACTGATGCGCCTATGCGTGATCTTTGCGAAAGCAAGATACGGGCAGATGCACAATGCGATCATCCCTGAATTAAGTGATGAAAGGTACTTCGATTTCAAGGATCTCTGCCATCCTCTGATCGATGAGCATAAAGTCATATCGAATTCCTATCGGATCTATGAGCCCTACAGAGGGATCGTCATCTCCGGTTCGAATACAGGAGGCAAAACTGTCTCTCTGAAAGCGATCGGCCTCAGTATCGTCATGACCTACCTGGGCATTCCGATCATTGCCAGCGAAGCTCTGGTTCCTTTATACAATAGTATCTTTGTCGACATAGATGATAACCAGTCGATTGAAAATTCGCTGTCGACTTTCTCCGCGCATATCACCAATATCAACCGCATCCTGAACAAAGCAGACGATGCATCGCTGATCCTGATCGATGAACTGATCTCCGGGACCGATCCGAAGCAGGCACAGGCGATCTCTTTATCCATCCTGGATAAGATCAAAGAACTGGGTTCCATTTTCGTCATTACTACGCATTTCGATGACATCAAGAAGTATTCTTACGAAGATGAAAACATCATGCTGTCCTCGGTCGGATTCAATATGGATACACTGGCTCCTACCTATCATTACTATGAGAATTCCGTGGGCTCTTCCAATGCTTTGGAGATCGCTTCGCGATATATCGATGATCCTGCATTGATCGAAAGGGCCTATGATTATCTGAAACGTAACCAGACCGAACAGGACAAGCTTCTCGATGAACTGTCAATCAGGATCGATGAAACGAATCAGCTGAAGGAAGAACTGTCCCAGCTGGAAGACGATCTTAAGCATAAAAACGATGAATTAGAGAAAAAGATCAACGAATTCGAGAAAGAAAAAGCTGCATTGAAAGAGAAGTATATGCAGGATCTGCGTGATTACATCGATGAAGTCAAGGAAAAAGCGCAAGACAAGCTTGACAGCATCAAGGAAAAGAAAATGGATGTCGTCCAGGAGATCGATGAACTTGTCGAAGAACCTCTCGTAGAAGAATCCGTCGTATTCCAGGTTGGAGACAACGTCAGAATTTCCGGCAACGAACAGGTCGGAACGATTCTTGCGATCAATAACGAAACGGCTTCCATCGATATCCGCGGCATTACCGTCAAAACGAATCTGAACCGGCTTACCCTGATGCCGAAAATGGCGAAAAAGAAGGCGAAAGTCGAAGCCAGACATTACGGCAGAGTTCCGATGGAGATCAATGTGGTCGGCGAACGGGTGGAGGATGCCTTGGATATCGTCGAAGAATATCTTGATAAAGCGAATGCAGCTAAAATGTCACAAGTCAAGGTCATTCACGGGATCGGTACGGGCGCTTTACGCACGGCATTGCGCAACCGGATGAAATCCCTGTCTTACATCAAGTCTTTTAAAGATGGGGATTACCATGACGGAGGCAGCGCGGTAACGATGGTGGAATTCAAAAAATGACACTGAAAGAGAAGCTGCAGACGCTCCCTAAAAAACCTGGCTGCTACCTGCACAAAGACAAAGACGGAACAGTGATCTATGTCGGCAAAGCGATCAATCTTTTCAATCGTGTCAATTCATATTTCAAAGGTGCCCATGATTACAAAACGACCAAGCTTGTCAGCAACATCGCCGATTTTGACTATATCGTCACGAAATCCGAGAAGGAAGCCCTGATCCTGGAATATAACCTGATCAAAGAGTACGATCCGAAATACAATATCGTTTTCAAAGACGACAAATCTTACCCGTACATTCTTTTGCACGACTGTAAGGAGCCTTATCTGACCGTCGTTCGTTTGAATAAGAAAAACCGTTACAAAGGCAAGATCTACGGTCCATTCCCGGATGTGACAGCCGCAAGAAACATGACGGAAATGATCAACAAGCTCTATCCGACCAGGAAATGCAAGAATCTGGGAAGCGAATACTGTCTTTATTATCATCTCAATGAATGTCTGGGCTACTGTCAGAACAAGATCGATCCTGCGATCTGTGAGAACATCAAAAACAAGATCACGGACTATCTCAATGGCAATACTTCTGAGATCATCCGCGATCTCAAGCAGCAGATGACGAAAGCGACAGAAAAACTGGAATACGAGAAAGCCGCATACTGCCGTGATCTGATCGCCGACATCAAGGAGACTAACCTGAAACAGGATGTTCAGAAGAATTATAAAGAGACTTTCGATGTCGTGAATTACTATGTCGAAGACGGCTATATCGCGATCACCATCCTTTTTATCAAGAAAGGAAGGCTTCTTTATCATGACAAATTCCTGGATTACCTGGTAGGGGATGTCGAAAATTTCGTCAGTTCTTATATCTATCATTTCTATCAGATCAACGAAAAGCCGAAAAAACTCTATGTCCCGAAGGAACTGCTGCCGTATCTGGAAGATGTCTATGATGTGGCAACGGTCAGCAGGGGATACAAGTACCAGCTGCTGAAACAGGCTCAGGCGAATTCGTATGAAGAACTGAAACAGAACCGCAGCATCATCACGCGTTCCGATGAATACCATGAGCAGCTGGACGAAGAACTGGAAAGGATCTTCCATAAAAAGATCTCCCATATCGAACTCTTTGATAATTCCCATACCGGCGGTAAAGACACGGTCGGCGCCATGGTCGTTTTCAAGGATTTCAAAGCTTCCAAAAATGACTACCGTCTCTACAAGCTGGAAGATTCTGCCGACGATCTGGCATCGATGAAAGAAATGCTTTACCGAAGATATTTCAGGGTACTGAAGGACGGTCTCAAACGTCCGGATCTGCTGATCGTCGATGGCGCGAAAACGCAGATCGATATCGCCAAGGAGATCATTTCTTCTTTGGGAATGACGGATATCACGATCGCCGGTTTAGGCAAAGACGACCATCACAACACTTCCTATCTAATGAACGGCGATTACGAGATCATCGATATCGACAAAGGATCGAACCTCTTCTTTTTCCTCACCAACATGCAGGATGAAGTGCACCGTTTCGCGATCACCTATCACAAGAAACTGCGTTCAAAATCGGTCTATAAGTCTCCTTTGGACAATATCAAAGGCCTTGGCCCCAAAACCAGGAATAAGCTTCTTAGAAAATATAAATCCATCGCCAATATAAAAACATTATCACTGGAAGAACTGAAAACAGTACTCAATGATAATGTTGCGGAAACATTGTATAATAAACTGAGAGAAGAAAATGCTGCTTAATACTTCAGATTATCTGTCATTATTTGTGCTGATCTATTTCTCCCTGGCCGCGTTCAGGTTCTTTCTGGTCTTCGCATTCAACCGGCAGATCGAAACGCAGCGTCTGAGCAAGCTGCAGCTTATCAGGGATTACCTCAACAATGACGAAGAATGATCAGTAGATGATTTCCAGGCCGATCTTCTTCTTGACCAGTTCGAGTTTACAGTCAGCGATCGCTGACGCTTTTTTTGCGCCTAGAGCAAGCACTTCTTCGATCTTGTGCGACTCCATGATCTTGCGGTAATTGTTTTGGATCTTTTCCATTTCTGCGCAGACGACATCGGCGACATAAGTCTTCAGTACGCCGTAGCCCTGGCCATGGAATTCCTCGGCAATCTCCTGCATGGGACGTCCGCTCAAAGCAGAAGCGATCTCGATCAGGTTGTATAATCCGGGCTGATTCTCTTTATCAAGCTTTATATCGGCAAAAGAATCCGTAACGGCAGACATGATCTTTTTTCTGACGGATTTCAAATCATCCAGCAGATAGATGCAACCCTTGTTCGTCTCATCCGATTTGGACATCTTTTTGGTCGGATCCTGCAGGGACATGATACGGGCTCCCACTTTCGCCACCAGCGGTTCCGGAACGGTAAACAGGTCGCCATATTTGTTGTTCATACGCTGTGCCACATCTCTGGTGAGCTCAACATGCTGTTTCTGATCTTCGCCAACCGGGACATAGTTCGCGTCATACAGCAGGATATCCGCAGCCATCAGACAAGGGTAGGTATAGAGTCCTGCCGTCATGTTCTTTTCGCCTTTGGCGGATTTGTCTTTGAATTGCGTCATCCGGTTCAGTTCGCCAAGATAGGTGTTGCAAGCCATGATGTAGCCCAGTTCCGCATGCGCATGTACATCCGTCTGCAAGAAGATCGTCGACTTTTCCGGATCCAGTCCGCAAGCCAGATACAAAGCGATCGCGTCGGTCAGGTTCCTGCTCAGTTCCTGCGGTTCCTGATACTCCGTTATGCAGTGCAGATTCGCGATGAAGACGATCATCTCATAATCGTCCTGATAGGTGACGAAATTCTTTAAAGCGCCGATATAGTTGCCTAGCGTAAGCTGACCGGTCGGCTTGATGCCTGATAACATTCTTTTCATCTTATTTTCCTCCAAAAGAAAAAGGTGAACCAAAGGGCGTCGAAACGCGGTACCACCTTCATTTATCACTCTGACACTTAACGCGTATCCCACGTGAATGACTCCTGCCATTCATCAAACGGGTCCCAATTCATCTGCAGAATTCCGATCATTTTCACCCTCCATGATCTCTCTTTCAGGAAACCGTTGCAGACTACTTCATTCCCATAAATATATTAACTTATTGTACCTTCATTTTCAAACATTTAAGTGTATAATAAAGACTATGATAGTAGTATACACATCACCCGGCTGCGCTTCCTGCCGGAAAGTCAAGAATTACCTGAAAGACAACCATCTGGAATTCATTGAAAAGAATATTTTTAATACGCTTTTGAATAAAGAAGAGATCAAATATCTGCTTTCCCGTACGGAGAACGGTACGGACGATATCATTTCCAAACGTTCCAAGATAATCCAGGAAAGCGATATCGACATCGAATCGATGTCGGTCAACGATCTGTGCGATTTCATCGTTCAGAATCCTTCCATTTTGAAGCGTCCGATCATCATCGACAACAAGAATATGCAGATCGGATATGACGAGGAAGAGATCGAACTCTTTAAAAAACTGCGCAGCATCGCGAAATGCGAAGCGAAATGCTCGCATTATGTCAGCTGCGGAGAAGTACGGAAGGAAGGCGCTTGAAGGTCCTGGTCGGATTATCTGGCGGGGTCGACAGCGCTATCGCCGCATATCTATTGAAACAGGCAGGTCACGAAGTAACCTGCTGTTTTATGCGTAACTGGGATTCGGTATTGAACAATGACACACTTGGCAATGATACGTTAAATAACGATATCTGTCCCCAGGAAGAAGACTACAACGACGCCAGAAGGGTCGCCGATCAGCTGGGACTTCCTTTATTACGAAGCGATTATATCCAGGAATACTGGGAACAGGTATTTCAGACGTTTATCGATGAATATGCCAAGGGCAGGACGCCCAACCCCGATATCCTATGCAACAAATATATCAAATTCGATCATTTTATGGATTTCGCCAAGAAAAACGGTTTCGAACGGATCGCGACCGGCCATTATTTCAAATCCGTTGAAACAAAAGACGGTTTCCGTTACTTTAAAGCCTTCGATCTGAACAAGGACCAGTCCTATTTTCTGGCGCAGGTCAAGAAAGAAGCCTTGGATCTGACTTCATTTCCTTTAAGCGATCTCCTTAAGAGCGATGTGAGAAAGATCGCCCAGGATCTGAAACTGGAGGTTGCGGACAAAAAGGATTCGACCGGCATCTGTTTCATCGGCGAACGCCATTTCCGTCAGTTTCTCAGCAATTATATCCCGATGAAAGAAGGCAAGATCATCGATATCGATACTTTGGAAGAAATCGGTACCCATCAGGGGGTCTATTACTATACGATCGGCCAGCGGAAAGGCTTTGGCGTCGGCGGCAATCGAGGTCCTTACTATTGTGCCGGCAAAGATGTCAGAAACAATGTCCTTTATCTTGCTTCGGTCAAAAACGACCATTACCTGGATTCCGATAGCGCTTTGATCACGGATATCAACTGGATCGGACAAGCCGACGTAGAAGAGGATCTGCAGTGCAAGTTCCGCTACCGTCAGAACGACAACGAGGTGCATCTGAAAAAACTGGATGATCATACCGCCATGCTCAGCTATCCGCAGAAAGTCAAAGCCGTGACCCCTGGCCAGCAGGCCGTATTCTATCGCGATGGCGAACTTTTGGGCGGAGGCACGATCGAAGAGACCTATCTCGATGGCCGGGATGTCACAGAAGCTTTATACGACAGAGTGAGTCATGGAAGATCAAATCATTGAACTCATCGAAGGTGAATTCATTCACACGATCTATAAATCCGACAGCTACATGGTTTCCCGTTTTGAAACGGCAGAAGAAGTCATTACCGTTACGGGACTTTCTTTTGATTATGAAAAGGGGCAGAAATACCTATTAAGCGGTTTTTTCGTCGATCATCCCAGGTATGGCAGACAGTTTTCCATTACGACAGTCGAACGCCTGCTTCCCAGTAATGAAAAAGAAGTCGTCTCTTTTCTGTCTTCCAAAGCTTTTCCCGGCATAGGCAAGAAAGCAGCCCAGAAGATCTATGACCATTTCGGCGATGATACGCTGGCGATCCTGAAAGAAACCCCGGAACGGATGAATGAGATCGGGCTTTCCATGAAGCAGCAGATCTCGCTTTCCGAAGGACTGCAGTCGCTGAACGATCCGGAAAACGATACGCTTTTCTATCTGGTTTCCAATGGGTTCAACAACAATGAAGCGCACAAGATCTTCGAACGTTTTAAGCTTGCCTGCAAGGAAGTCGCTCAAGACAATCCGTTCCGTTTCTATAACGAGATCTATGCGATCCGTTTCGAGACGGTCAAAAGATTTGCCGGCAAGATCGACTTTCCAGACAGCGAAATCAAGTATAAGGAAGCGTTTCTGCTGTATACGCTCAATGAATATACCTTTAATTCAGGAGATATCTACGTATCCTATGAGGAACTAGCCGATCATCTGAACCGCTATGGCGGCATGGACGGTCTTGAGGAGGTCCTGTCTCTCGCCGTTTCTCACGGATATATCGTTATCGAGGAAGATCGCATCTATCTGGCGCAGGATCATTCTGACGAACTGTTTATCGCCAATTATCTCAATCATCTGAAGAACGATTTCCGCATCGATCCTGAAAAGATCCATGAAGCGATCAATGATCTTGAAGCGGAATACGGGATCACGTATGACGATCAGCAGAAAGACGCCATCACCAACTTCCTGATCCATGAATTCTCCATAATTACTGGCGGTCCCGGAACCGGAAAGACCACGATCATCAAATCCATGGCACAGATCTTCCAGAACTATCTGCCATACAACAATCTCATAGTCGTCGCTCCGACCGGAAGGGCAGCCAAACGCATCAACGAGATCTGCAATGTCGAATCAAAAACGATCCATTCCTTGCTGCGATGGGACAAAGAGAGCAACGTTTTCGTCTTTAACGAAGAAAATCCGATCCTGTACGATGCGATCATCATCGATGAGTTCTCTATGGTCGACAATTCTCTGTTCGCATCCTTGCTGAGGGCATCAGCCCAGGTCAAGAAAATCTGCATCATTGGCGATACCGATCAGCTTCCATCGATCCGTCCGGGAGATCTCTTGGACGACATCATCCTGTCAAAACGGTTCCCGGTCACGGCGCTGTGTTCCAACTACCGCCAGAACGAAGGAAACGAAATCATCTCCTTGGCAAACGATATCATCCGCAACAATGTCGATCTCAGCCGCTTTCACAGCGATATCCGCCTCTATGATCCCAGATTCGGGAATTTCAGTCTGACCGAACTGATCGACGAGGATATGGCCAATGGCTATACACTCGACGACATCCAGATCCTGACGCCTATGTACAAAGGAGAATGGGGGATCGACAATCTGAATCTCATCCTTCAGGAACGCTACAATCCTGCCGGACCAGGCAAAAACGAGAAAAGCGTCGGCAAATATCTGTTCCGGGAAGGGGACAAGATCCTGCAGCTGAAGAACCGTCCTACCGATGACGTATATAACGGGGATATCGGGATCCTGCTGGAGATCAATCAGGAAGAAAAGTATTTTCTTATCGATTTTTCCGGCACATTCGTGTTCTACGGATTCGATGATCTGCAGGATATCTCGCTTGCTTATGCGATGTCCGTGCACAAAGCCCAGGGTTCCGAATATCAAATTGTATTTTTGGTCATAAACAGGTATAATTTACAGATGTTGAGCCGAAAGCTCATCTATACGGCCATCTCGAGAGCCAGAAAGAAACTTGTGATCGTCGGCGATCCGCAGCTTCTTCTGCAGGGACTGTCCCGTATCCTGAAAAAAAGAAAAACGACGCTATTAAGGAGATTAGAAGATGCATAATACGAAAAAAGCGACGGCAATCACGTTATTCGCAGCGATCATCGTGATCCTACAGCTGTTATCTACTTTCATCAATTTCGGTTCATTTCCGATCACTCTGACACTGATCCCGATCATTGTCGGCGGTGCCATTTTCGGACCGTTGACAGGATTGCTGTTGGGTTTCGTGTTCGGCATCATCGTTGCCTTGATGGTCGTCGTCGGCGCCGATCCCAGCGGGGCGACTCTTTTCAGCATGAAGCCGGCCATCACGGTCATTGCCTGCCTGACGAAAGGCGCTCTGGCGGGACTGTGCAGTTCTCTCGTCTATCATTCGCTGAAAAACAAAAAAGAGAAACTTGCCATCGTTCTGGCTTCTGCAATCGCACCGATCGTCAATACCGGCACGCTGTATCTATTCCTGATCTATTTCTTCGGAGCGGAATTCACGATGATGATCGCCGCTTTCATGAGCCTCAACTTCTTCCTGGAACTCGTCACGAACGTGCTGCTGGCTCCGGGACTGCTGTCGCTCATCCATAAGGGACAGGAAACTTATTAGTATTTAATAAGAAATTATGTTAAGATAGTTGGGAAGACAAGTAGCTTATCCGTACTGTTTCAGAGAGTATCTGTCCGGTGAAAAGATATACAGGAACGACAAGCGAAGCCGCTTCCTTGTTCTGAAGCAATGTTCAGCGTCAGATCCGCGTTAAGGATTCGAGTGCACATGTTATGTGAACTAAGGTGGTACCGCGTCATGACGTCCTTAGAGGACGTTTTATTTTGTTAAGGAGGATACGCGTATGAAACAGCTGACAGGCAATCAGGTCAGAAAGATGTTCCTGGATTATTTCCGTTCCAAAGATCACATGATCGAACCTGGCGCTTCCCTGATCCCGGTAAACGATCCCACGCTGCTGTGGATCAATTCCGGTGTTGCAGCATTGAAGAAATATCTCGATGGAAGAGAAAAACCGAAATCCAACCGGATCGCGAACGCCCAGAAATGCATCCGGACCAACGATATCGAAAATGTCGGAAAGACTTCGAGACACCACACATTCTTCGAGATGCTGGGAAACTGGTCGATCGGCGACTATTTCAAGAAAGAATCTTTGAAGATGTCCTGGGAGTTTCTGACTTCGCCGGACTGGATCGGTTTCGATCCCAATCGGATTTATGTCACGGTCTATCCCGACGATACCGAATCTTATGAGATCTGGACGAAGGAAATCGGCCTTGATCCTACGCATATCCTGAAGTCATACGACAACTACTGGCAGATCGGCGAAGGACCATGCGGACCGGATTCCGAAATCTATTACGACCGCGGTCCAAAATATGATCCACAGGGGATCGGCGAGAAGCTTTTCTTCGAGGAAATGGAAAACGACCGTTATGTGGAACTTTGGAACAATGTCTTTTCGCAATACGATGCCAAAGAAGGCGTGGATCGGAAAGATTTCAAAGAACTTCCGCAGAAAAACATCGATACGGGCATGGGCCTGGAACGCCTGGTGGCCATGATTCAGGATGGCGAAACCAATTTCGATACGGACCTCTTCCTTCCTTACATCCATAAGACGGAACAGTTCGCCAAAAAGAAATATGCGGAAGACAAGATGGCATACCGGGTCATCGCGGACCATATCCGTACATGCGTCTTTGCCTTGGCGGATGGCGCTACCTTTTCGAACGAAGGCAGAGGATATGTTTTAAGAAGAGTCTTGCGCAGAGCGATGCGCTACGGCCGTAATATCGGCATCACCAAGCCGTTCCTTTACGAGATCGTCGACGATGTCTGCGAGAATATGAAAGAGTTCTATCCTTATCTGATGGATAAGAAGGACTTCGTCAAAAAGCTCATTCTGAAAGAGGAAGAATCCTTCCTTACGACATTGGCAAATGGCGAGAAACTGCTGGAAGAAGAGCTTAAAAATGCCTCTGACGGCGTTCTGGCAGGCGAAGTGATCTTTAAGTTATATGATACGTACGGCTTCCCGAAAGAAATGACGATCGAATCCGCGGAAGAAAAAGGCATCCGTTGCGATATCGAAGGTTTCAATCAGTGCATGGAAAAGCAGAGAACCATGGCCAGAAACGCCAGAGATGTCGAAGAATCCATGCATAACCAGTCCGAGGATCTGCTCAATTTCAATGATGCTTTCACTTTTACCGGCTATGAAAAAATGACGGATCAGGCCAAAGTGACGGGCCTGTTCATCGATGGCAAAGCAGTCGATGCCATCGATACGGAAGGGGATGTCATCTTCGATCACAGCTGTTTCTATGCCGAATCCGGCGGCCAGTGCGCCGATACCGGTCTGATCATCAGCGAGGATACCGAAGCATCCGTTTCCGATGTCAAGAAAGCGCCGAACGGACAGTTCATGCATCATGTGAAAGTAAAGAAAGGCGCGATCAGAATAGGCGATGCGCTGAATCTTGAAATCAACGCACACGACCGCAAGCTGATCAAAGCGAACCATTCCTCCGTTCACCTGCTTCAA
>CADBPB010000187.1 GCA_902796525.1 uncultured Erysipelotrichaceae bacterium
ATCCTCTTTATTCATGGCGGCGGTTTCAATTCCGGAGCGAATGCCGAAGAACCTTTTAGAGGGTATGAACTGGCAAAAAGAGGGATCGTTACCGTTTTTGCGAATTACCGGGTCGGCGTCTTGGGCTACTTCTGCCACGAAGAGCTTGAAAAACAGTATCATCGTAACGGTAATTTCGGTTTGGACGACCAGCTTCAGGCGATCCGATGGGTCAGGGATCACATCAAAGAATTTGGCGGGGATCCGGACAATATCACGCTCCTGGGTCAGAGCGCCGGAGCCATTTCCATCCAGTATCATTGCCTGAATCACGAAAACGACGGTCTTTTTCAAAGAGCTGCGATGATGTCCGGCGGAGGACTGTTCCCTGGATTTGCTTTGCCGAGGAGGCCGGAAGAAACCTATGAATACTGGCAGGAAATCATGAAACATGCCGGATGCAGGGACTTGGAAGAATTCAAAAACGCCGATCTGAAGATGATCCACGATGCCTATGAAACGGTCCGAAAAAGCAGGAAAGACAGCGTATACAACACGATGCCCGTGATCGATGGCTATCTTCTGAAAGACAGCGTTGACAGACTGATAAACGATCCGCTTAAAGTAGATTATCTGCTTGGCTATACCAGCAACGATCTCTATGCGCCAGTGATGGCTTATATAGGAAACAGGTTCGCCAAACAGAACGGCGCCTATGTCTATTACTTCGATATCGAACAGCCTGGAGACGGCAACGGCGCGTTTCATTCCTGCGATCTGAGATATATGTTCGGCCGTCTGGACAGTTCCTGGCGTCCGTTCGAAGACAGGGACAGGGAAGTCTCGCGGCAGATGATGGATTATCTGGCGAATTATGCGAAATGCGGAGATCCCAACGGAAACGCACTGCCGCTCTGGCAGAAAACGGACCGGCATAACCGCAAGGTTTTATGCTTCAACAGGAAAGCAACAAGGATGGGGAGACCGTCATATTTCAAACTGACAAAGAATATGCTGACAAAAGGAGAACCCAAGGCATGAAGTTCGATCATAGATTCCGGCTGCATTCTGCCGACAGCCATACCCGGATTTATCAAAGCGACGGAGTCCTGATGCGGATCGATTTTATCAAAGATATGCTCAGGGTAGCGCTGATCAGGAATGCGGACCTTCTTCCTACCTTCAGCATCGATCCGTCACACACTGGCATCGGCAGCCAGGGCAGAGACAAACTGTCGCTGGATGGCTTTGAGCTGTGTTCTCCTGAAGTATATGAGGACGAAGATGCGATCCGTTTCCATCATTGCGATTATGATTTCAGGATCGAACTGCTCAATTTCCGTATCGCGATCAATAATGAAAAGGGCTTGCTGTATCAGGACCGCAGCGGTCTGGCTTACAATTTTGCCGGCGAACTGGGAGAGGGTTCCGTGCATTATACCCGCAGGGAGGAAGACCAGTTCATTTACGGTCTGGGAGACAAGTCCGGCGGCGTCAACAAGAATCACTGTCGTTACAAGCTTGGCACGAATGATGCCATGGGTTTCAAAGCGGAATACAGCGATCCGCTGTACAAGCACCTTCCTTTTTATCTTTGCGAAAACAGGAACGGATGCTACGGTATCTATTACGATACCTACAGCGATGGCGAGATCGATTTCGGAAGGGAACACGACAATTACTACGAACCGTTCAATTCGATCCGATACGAAGAAGAAAACATGGTCTTCTATCTGATCTTCGGATCGGCTAAGCAGATCGTCAGGCGGTTCATCCATATGACCGGAGGCATCGGGGGAATACCGGACTGGGCGTTCCGGTACTGCGGTTCGACCATGGAATATACGGATGCAGCGGATGCCGATCATCGTCTGAGATCCTTTATCGGTCAGTGCGAGAGATACGGGATCAGAGCCGGCGCCTTCTATCTGTCCAGCGGTTATACGCAGATCGCCGACAGACGTTATGTGTTCCATTGGAACAGGGACAAGATCCCGGATCCGAAAGAGCTTTCTGCCTATTTCAGAAGCAAAGGATTGCGGATCATTCCCAATGTCAAACCGGCGTTCCTCGATGATCATCCGCTTTACGACTATATCGCTCAAAACGGCTGGTTCCTTCATTATCGGGATGGAACACCGGCCACGTTCCCGTTCTGGGGAGGCAATGCCAGCTATCTGGATTTTACCGATCCGGGAGCTTATGAATTCTGGAAAAGCTGCGTCAGAGAGAAACTGGTCGGACAGGGCTATGACGATATCTGGAACGACAACAACGAATATGACATCCATGACAGAGAAGTCTACGCCCATGGTTTCGGTAAAGAGATCCCTGCGCGCCTGATCAAGCCGCTGTTCTCCTATCTGATGGCCAAAGCAAGCAGAGAGGCCTGCGAAGGGACGAATCCGGAGCCTTTCATCGTGACCCGCTGCGCGATCGCCGGAAGCCAGCGCATCGCTTCGACATGGACAGGGGACAACTACAGCAGTTTCAGAGAACTGCGCTACAATCATTATCAGGCGATGACGATGTCGCTGTCGGGATTCTGTTTCTTCGGACCGGATATCGGCGGTTTCGCCGGACCTGTGCCTGGCAAGGAACTGTTCATGCGCTGGCTGCAATACGGGGTCTTCCTGCCGCGTTTCGTCCTGCATTCATGGAAGATTGGTGAAGATTCCACGATGCCCTGGCTCTATCCTGACATGATGGAAAGCGTCAGAGCGATCTTCGATCTGAGAGAAAAACTGCTGCCATATCTGACGGATCAGATGAAACGATGCATTGAAAACGATACTCCGCTGATCACGCCTGTATTCTTAAGGGATCGGGATTATGACAGGGAGGCGGATTCCTTCATGTGCGGAGAGAAGATCCTGGTCTGCCCGGTTTTTGATGAAAATCTACGCGAAGTATCCGTCTGTCTGCCGAAAAGCGATACCGGTTTCCGTTTGCGGGGAGAAGGCGATCTGATTCCGGGAGAGACATTTGTCCGGGCTGTCTGCGGCATCAGCGATCTGCCGGTATGGTTTGTGGAAGAATAGGATCTGCCATCCGCAGAAAAGATAGAATAAGATTAATGATATGAGAGGGAATCATTCATGAAAGAAGAAAAGAATTCATTGAAACTGAAACACAAGATTGGCTACGGCCTGGGCGATGCCGGAGGCGTCATGACTTTCGCCCTGATGAGCAGCACCTTTTCCATGTATTGCACCGATGCCCTGGGAATCAGCCCGGGCGTGATCGGCATCCTGCTGCTGATCTGGAACATCTGGGATTTTATCAACGATCCCCTGATGGGTGCCTACATCGACAAAGCCTATGCCCGCAATACGAACCCCAAAGGCAAGTTCCGTCCCTGGATCCTGAGATCCGCACCGTTGCTGTGCGTTTCATTCATCGCCCTGTGGTCTGTGCCGAGCCTTTTTGAAGGACTTGCCAGACTGTGCCTGCTGTTCGGCTTGAAGATCCTTTACGAAGGAGCTTACACCATGTTCAATATTCCGATGGGATCCCTGCTCTCGGCGATGGCAGATAACGATGAAGAAAGAGCCGCTCTTTCTTCTGCCAGAGGCATCGGAAGCGCTGGCGCTACTTTGATCTCGCTGTTCATCATGCCGCTGTTTCTGAAGAAATACGGCGAAAGCAACGCGATCGGCTATGCGATTGGAGCGGCGATCTGCGCCTTGATCGGGTTTGCGATGTGCCTGGGGCATTATTGGCTGACCGAAGAGAGGATCGATACAGGAAGCGGTTCCCAAGACAGCGACAGCATCAAGGCAAGCGACATCCTGCAAGTCATCAAAGTCAACCGTCCTTTTGTCGCCTTATGCGTCCATGGCCTTTTCATCTGCATGATGCAGTATGTCGGTAACACTTTGAGCAACTACATGTATGCGGATGTCCTGGGCGATATTTCCATTGCGGCATATGGCACGGTATTGAGCGCACCGGCCATGCTTATCATTTTCTCCTTTGGACCGCTCATCGCCAGGAAATTCGGTCTGGAAAAACTGATCCGTTACGGTCTCTTGATCAGCTGCGTATTGTACGTGCTGCTGTTTGCGGCACTGATGCTGTTTGATGTGAATCCTTGGGTCTATGCTATCTTAAGCAACACGGCCATGGGTTTCGCTTTCATCTCCATCTATATGCAATGGGGACTGGTCGGCGAAGCGATCGACTACAACGAAATGATCACCGGCAAGAGAACGGAAGGATCGATCTACGGTTCCTTCAATCTCAGCCGCAGGGTAGGCCAGACGATCGGCAACTCCGCGGCGATGCTGCTGCTGGGGCTGGTCGGATACGATGGCGCGCTGGCGGTCCAGTCGGCAGCGACGATCAACGGCATCAAAGCGTTGTGCGTCCTGCTGCCCGGCATCCTGGTCCTGGGTTCCTGGGCATCGTTCAAGTTCTTATGGAACATGGATGACGAGATGCGCGCAAGAGTAGATGAATTCAAGATTTCCAAGAAACAGTAGAACGGTTTCTGATCGCAATTAAAAACTATTTTAGCTCAGTGAATGCTGAGCTTTTTTGATGGAACTTCTCAGTCGAGTAGATAGAAACCCGCATAGAGATCCGTTTCTGTATCGGACTATTCAACAGAAAGATCCTTTCGTTTTATAATTTAGGTGTATCAAGATCTTGGAGGTACTTATGAAAGCATTCAGGAAACAGATAAATATATTCCTTGCAGTGATGATGCTGCTGTCTTTTTCGGCCTGTCAGAAAGAGAACAAGCCAAGCTATCCGGACCGCGATGTCGATTATCCGACAGAGCTTCCTGCTTTCGAGGAAGACGCGGTTGCGATCCATTACCAGCGCAGCGATGATTCCTATGACAAATGGACGCTGTGGCTTTGGGATCCGGAAGGAACGGATGACAGCAAGGAAGATGATTTCAACTATCAGGACGATTATGGCGTGATCGCTGTCTATCCGCTGTCCTATTTCGGCGAACTCTCCGGAGGAAGGCTAGGCATCATCGTCAAGACGAAAGGTGCCTGGACGAAAGATGGCACGGACGACGACCGTTTCATCGTATTTTCGGATCTGAACAAAGATGAAAACAATCTGTACCATGTCTACCTGTGCGGGGACGACGCCCATATCTATCTGAGCCCGGACAAGACGATCTCGGACACGATCAATACGGTACGTTTCACTTCGGGGAAAGAGATCTTCGTAGGCGTTTCCAATCCTTTGGAAAAGGTAAAAGTGTTCAAAGATGGAACGCTGATCAAGGAAGAGAACGGAGCGGGAAGATCGAAATTCACGATTGCTTTGGATGAAGATGCCGATCTCTCCGGAGCCTATTCGATCGAGGTGGAATTCCGCGGAAGCGGGGAAGTGCTGAAAGCCGATATCTCTGCTTCCGGTCTTTATACGACCGATCTGTTCAACGATCAGTACTACTACGACGGGGAACTGGGAGCGATCTACTCGCCTGAGAAAACGGTCTTCAAAGTCTGGTCTCCGGTTTCTTCGAGGATCGAACTGAGGATCTATGAAAACGGCACTCCGAAAGCGCTGGACGCCAGAGGAGATGACACGTTCACTCCTTATGAAATGAACAAAGGAGAAAAAGGAGTCTTCGAATATACGCTGGATGGAGACAATCAGGGCCTCTATTACACGTATTTCGTCTATAACAGCCATTATCCCGATGGCAGAGAGATCGTTGATCCATATGCCTATTCGACCGGCATCAACGGCGTCCGAGGCATGGTCGTGGATTTCTCGAGAACCGATCCGGAAGGATGGGACAGCGTCGATTATCTGGACTACGACCGCAAGGAACTGGTGGTCTATGAAACGCATGTAGCAGACGTGACTTCTTCCGATACCTGGTGCGGTCCTGCCGACAAAGCGAGAAAGTATCTCGGCATGATCGAAGAAGCGACCATCTACTACGAAGACGGACAAAGAGTCGCGACCGGTTTCGATCACATCAAGGAACTGGGAGTCAATGCTTTGCAGCTGCAGCCGATCTATGACCAGGACAATGACGAGAGAAGCTATACCTTCAACTGGGGCTACAATCCGTTGAACTACAATACTTTGGAAGGCATGTATTCCATGGATCCGTACGATGGCTACGAAAGGATCAGGGAATTCAAACAGCTTGTCAAGGCATATCATGATGCGGGTATCACTGTCATCATGGATGTGGTATACAACCATATGAGCTATGTGACAGGAACCGGTTTCGATGTGCTGATGCCGGAATACTATTTCCGCTACAAGAATGACGGATCGTTATCCAACGGTTCGGGCTGCGGCAAAGAGACCGCGAGCGAGAACCCGATGATGCGCAAGTTCATCATCGACAGCATCTGTTTCTGGACCAGAGAATACAAGCTTGGCGGTTTCCGTTTCGACTTGATGGGATTGCATGACATCGAAACGATGAATCAGGTGCAGGCGGCCGCATCGAAGATCAATCCGCATGTCGTCATCTATGGCGAACCCTGGACCGGAGGAGCGACGACCCTGGATCCCGCTTTGCAGGCAAAACAGGACAACGGCAATCTGTTTGCCGGTTACGGGCAGTTCAACGACAGGATGAGAGACGCTTTGATCAAAGGCGGTCTTTCGGATAAATCGGAGAAGGGCTGGGCATCGGGGACCCAGTCGAGCCAGGACGATCTCAATGCGATCGCCTATGGCATCAACGGCAGGACCTATATGGGCAGCGCTTCGATCGACGATCCGAACAAGACGGTGAACTATGTGACCTGTCATGACAACTATACGCTGTATGACCGTATGAAAGCCGCAGGCATCGAAGATGAAACGACCGTAAAGCAGATGGCGATGCTGGCGAATTCCGTGGTACTGACTTCCAACGGAACGACTTTCATTCTGGCGGGCGAAGAGATGCTCAGAACCAAACAGGGCGACAGCAACTCGTACATGTCTTCCGATGAGATCAACCAGCTGGATTATTCCCTGAAACTCAGGAACCGCGACATGTTCGAGAACTATCAGAAACTGATCGAATTCAAGAAGAATACCAGGCAGTTATGCTCCGACGATTCAAAGATCGACGTCGAATTCCTGGATAACGGTGCGGTCATCATGTACACGTTGCATTCAGGCGATAAGGAGTATCTGGTCGTCCATTGCAACGGCAAGGATGCGCATACGGAAATCGACGCGGCAGGCTATTCGCTCTATCTGGATACGTTGAATCTTCTGAGTGATCCGTTGTCTTCGTTCGTACCGGCACATTATCAGACCGTGATCCTGATCAGGAAGTAACGCCATGATCATCAAAGACAATAATAGCGGGATGCCGTTGCTGCAATGCGAACTGCCGGCAGATTTTCAGACGCAGGCAGTCATGCAGATCAAGCAGTATCCCTTGAATCAGGTGATCCATGTCCGGATGCAGGCAAGAAACGGACACTGTATCCTGAACTATCAGACAGGGGACAATTATCTGTATGAAAAAGTGAAACAGAACCCTTACGGCTACCCCCAGGCGAATCAGAATCCATATAGCGATGACGGATCCTGGTATTCCGTGCCGGTCAGTCTGACGGAAGAACTCGACAGGACAGCTTCCATGATCCTGAACAGAGAAGCAAAAGCATTGAATTATTATGATCCTTCGGAAAAACTGTACAGTAAACTTAAAAACGGTTTCGATGAAATGACCCGTGATTTCATCAGTCAGATACAGAACGCTTCGGTCATGACCTATATTCCGGTCGGCACGATCATCCGCAACTATCTATGCGATGCGGGAATCGGGATCTATGAAAACGGAAACGCCTATCTGGCGGTCTTCTTGTGCCGGAAAGGCATCGAATACGATACGGTCAACGGAATGGTCAGCGGCGTCCATGAAAACATCACGGGCGAACCCTTCGGGCAGGCGTATCCGACCATGAACAGCATGCAATCGGTATGCAACTGGAACGTTCCTTCGATCATCTGCATGTCCAGTGATCGGAAGGGAGATCTCGATACCTTCATGACTTTTCTGGAAACGGCTGAAATCGCTCCGGAACTGAACAGTTACAGCATGCAGCTGCAGCAGCAGGTGCAGATACAGAAGCAGAACTTCTTCAATAACGCGTTCGCTCAGCAGATGCAGGGCTGGGCGGCAAGCGATGCGCTGGGCAGGTCGCTGAGCCAGGATCTTGATCGTTTCCATCATAATCTGAATCAGCAGATGGCACAGAACGATATGCGCTTCAGTCCATCCTATGGCGAAACATCCGACGACAGGATACAGCGGATGCGGCACGAATCGATGATGGGCGTCGAAACCTATGAAAGGCAAGACGGCTCGACCTACGAATATTCCAATATGGCGGACCGTGTCTTTGAAAACAACCTCGATGAAACCACCCATTTCGGAACACGGAACTATTATGACGACTATGTCCCGGAAGGCTGGCACGAGATGAAGAAAAAGTGAGAAAGGATCCGAATGATGAATGATACTTTCGATATCAGGGAAACCGTCAATCGCATTCTGGAAGAGAAAACGGAAGAAGAGAAACTGTATCTGTATTCCGATCACTGCCAGCTATTTGATGAATATCCCTCTTTACTGAAACGAAAACGGATGATGCTGCAGGATGCCTATGCGTATCTGCATGAAAATGATGATTCTGCCTTGTATCATGCATCCGAAGAAGAGATCATAAAAACCATCGGTTCCGATATCGACAATAAGGAATGGAAGATCCTGGATGGC
>CADBPB010000188.1 GCA_902796525.1 uncultured Erysipelotrichaceae bacterium
CTGATCATACTCACGCGCTTTGTGAAGAAAACGAAAGGCCTGCATCCGATCCTGTTCATCGCGTTTGCCGCCGTATGCGGCGTGATCTTCCATTTCGCGGGAGTATAATGCAGGCTGATGCCTGACAGATGTTCCCGAAGAAGATCAATCTTTTGTTAGAATGGAACTTCAGAAATCCATAGCCATTCTGGCGGAGTCCTCTTCTGACAGTTCTGTAAGATGTGTATTCATGACCCGGTAGACCCTGTTGGAAAGGTTAAGAACCGTAGGACGATGGGTCGTCACGATACAGGTGCGGGAAGGGTTCTGTGAAGTAAGATTCCGAAGCACAGTGCGTTCCGTTGTAATATCAAGTGCCGAAGTCGCCTCATCTAAAAGCAGAACGGGAGCATTGCGGAGTACTGCGCGGGCAATTGCCACACGCTGGGCTTGACCTTCAGACAGTCCTCGGCCTCTCTCGCCTACAGGGGAATCGATTCCATTTGGCATATTTTGGACGAAACTCCATGCGCAGGCGCATTTTAATGCATCGATGATTTCCTCATCTGTCGCATCTTCCTTCACCATACGCATGTTCTCTGCAATCGTCCCCGACAGGATCGTATTGCCTTGCGGGACGTAGGCAAAGATATGTCTTGTATCGGCATTGGATGAGATCACCGCACCATCTGAGGGATGGAGTGTGACCTTTCCGGCAGATGGATGTACCAAGCCCAGAATCAGACGGATCATAGTCGTTTTTCCTTCGCCGGACGGGCCGACGATAGCGACGATCTCACCGGGGTGCGCGATGAAATTTGAAGATGAAATAATAGGTTTCCCTTCGACATAGGAGAAATCAACATCCTTCATCTGAACTGCCACTCCGTCGTCAGTCAGATGCAATTGACCGTCTTCGCCGGGCAGAACTTCAGGCCCCAGACGCTCCGCTTTAGAGACGCGGTAGCCTTCGAATGCAGTTGTTTTTTCTTCGGAAACTCCGAAGTGTTTTTCCTTGCGGAGCTGTGCGATCTCCCGGATCCGGTGTGCCGACACGGAACTTGTCAGGAAGGATGGTATAACGTTGACCATGTTGCGAAAAGCGCCTTCGAGGTTTGAGCGCTGCTGCAGGAAAAGTGTCATGGTGCCATATGTGATCTGCCGCGTCCACAGGAGGAAAAGACAGTAGCCGAAAGCGGCGTATTTGATGATCATTCCTACGACCGACAGGAAAACGTTGGTTTTAATTGAGAACATATTGTGTTCGAGGACGGTCGTACGGTATTTCTGCTGCCACGCTCGAAGTTTTTTACCGTAAAGTCCGGCGATCCCGAATGATTTGATCGTGTCCATGTTATAGAAGGTCTCAACTTCAAAAGCTACGACCTCCGCGTTTGTTTCTTTCATTCTCTTGTTATATTCACGCTGTTTCGAAATGAGGAATTTCGATGCAGCGAGCAGCATCGGTGCGCTCGCAAATGCAAACACGGCCATGATAATGTTGAAATGCCATATCACAAGGAATGTTGCAATGAAGTTATAGACAGAAACAATGATCGATGGAAGCCAGCTGATGGCATTGGAAGCTACAGTCTCCGTATCACTTCTGAAGCGATGCAGAATGTCACCGTTAGAATAACCACTGATCGCAAGCCAGTCTGCGTCGATGATCTGATCAAAGATATCGGCTTGGATATCGTGGTTGATATCGGTGCGGAGTTTGGTAAGAAGGCGGTTCAGAATACTTGAAGTGGCAAGAGAAAGTATTCCTGAGCCCACTGTGAGGATAATCAGAAGCCAGAGCTTGTCGGTCTGATAGCCGGTAATAATGTCGATGAGATATTTCCCCGCAACGGATCCCACGAGACCCATTGTCGTACTGAAAATTCCGAGAAGAGTATATAATACGATTGCGCCTTTATAATGACGACTGTAGGAAAAAATCCATTTCCAGTCGTCGAGAATCTCGCCGAAGGTGCCGTCCGCGAGGTGACTGATAAGGGTTCGGGTATAATAGAAGGGTTGGCCTTTATCGGGATAAAGATTCATGGATCATCCTTCTACGACGACTGTAAGCGTCCGGCTTACACGGTCACCGGTGACGCGGCTTGTGACCGTATAGGTCATTTCGTAGGTCCCGGCGGTATCCGTCTGGACAGTGCCGTAGAGTTCGATATTATCGAAAAGCCTTCCGCCGTTCGTATCTTTCGCGATCGCAACATATTTCATATACTGGAAAGCGTCGCCGGTGTGCAGGACGATGCGGTCATCCGTAAGTTCGAGATATGGCCTGTCAATTTCCAGAATGCTGACCTCCGCAGTCTCCTGAGCGGTGTCACCGCGGCGGTTCATCACCGTAAAGGTAAGCGTGAAGAAAGCGAGGCTGTCAGCGACTGCTCTATACGCGGCAGTGATGTGAGAGGAAATATCGTTCCCGTACCCGTCGTCTGCGGTAATAAGACCAAGATCCCGGAACGCAGTGGCGCATTCCGGAAGTTCGCTGATTCGTAGTCTTGGAAGTTCTTCCGCGAGAGTAATCGAAGGACCGGCATAGGCATTATCGCCGGAAGATTCCGCATCGGA
>CADBPB010000189.1 GCA_902796525.1 uncultured Erysipelotrichaceae bacterium
AAGAAAACCGCGTAATTCTTCCGATGGCATCTTCGCCAATGGCGCTGGTATCGATATGGTATGGCAGGGAATCTATCTTGCGATCATCCAGATCGCTGCCTATGTCATCGGTCATTATATCGAAACCGGCAGTTTCCATATCATCGGTTCCGAATTATGTGTCAACGCAATTGCGATGGCTTTCCTGACCGTCAACCTGAGCGAGATCATGACCGCCGTAAACATGCGTTCCCAGACCAAATCGATCTTCAACAAGGATCTGATAAAGAACTTCAACTGGTGGCTTCTCGGCGCAGTAGTGATCACGGTCGGTCTGACCCTGATCGCCATCTACATGCCTGGATTGTCCAATGTCTTCGATATCGTGCCTGGCACGTTCGAACTGAAAGAACTGCTGATCTCGGCATTGCTGGCGGCTTCTACGATTCCGGCATTCGAAATCGGTAAAGCGATCAGAAGAGCTCACATGTCATGATTTTTAGGGTCCAGCTTATTCAGATACAGATTAAGCTGTTCCTTATTATAAAGACTTAAAAGAAAATTGCTTTTCGCACTAGGGTAAGAGTGATAAATGGAATGCAAAAGTTCCTTGATCTCTTGCCTTTTTGTATATCCGTCATTCGGGCAGCCTGATTTGATGATGGGGATCTGCAGATTTGCCGCAGTCTTACGGATGTCCGATTCGTATGTCATACAGAAAGGACGGATAAAAGTCACCTGGGAATCGGTCAGATACATCTTGGGGTCGAAAGTGGCGACCCGTCCGCCGTAGATCATATTCATAAAAAGCGTCTCGATCGCGTCATCGGCATGATGGGCGAAAGCGACTTTGTTGCAGCCGAGACTTTTTGCCGTCTTGATGACCGCACCTTTCTTCAAGGTCGAACAGAGACTGCAGTCGATCCGTCCTTTGTGTCTGTTCAGTTCAAGTATGTCTCTGATCTTGGACCTTTCTTCGTGGATCGTGACAGGATACTTCCGGAACCATTCTCTTAAAGGTTCCATGTCATCTTCTCCGAAATTCAGATCGATATGGACGCCTATGATATCGAAATGCTTATGATAGGTATTCTCATAAAGAAACTGATACAGGTACATCGTATACAGCAGCAGCGCGGAATCTTTGCCGCCGGAAAGACCGATCGCGATCTTGTCGTTTTCTTCGACCAGATTGAACATCTCATCTGCTTTTCTGACTGTTGCCAGGACCTTTTTCATCGTCATACAGATATTATAATACATGATATAATCAGTATGTATGGGTAACGTTTTATATGTCGACAAACCCTCAGGAATGACTTCATTCGATCTGTGCTACAAGCTCAGGCCTGTTCTGCATACACGAAGGATCGGCCATACAGGCACGCTGGATCCTTTGGCGACCGGAGTGATGATCGTGCTTTACGACAAAGCGACCAAAGCCAACCAGTTTCTGGTCAGTGCCAGCAAAAGCTATCATGCGAGAGTCAAGCTCGGATTGAAGACGGACACGCTGGATATCGAAGGGAATATACTTGAACACGGATCTTTCATCGTGCCGGAAACGCTTAGGATCGTTGAAACGCTTGACTCGTTTTTGGGAGAATCGAAGCAGGTCGTTCCGCTGACCAGCGCCATCAAAGTCGAAGGGAAGAAACTCTACCAGTACCAGCTGGAGAACCGTGAAGTCGAACTGCCGGTCAGGGATATCACCGTTCATGACATCCGCTTGACCGCCATTCACGATGACGGCTTTTCATTTGATGTTAAAGTATCTTCCGGGACTTATATCCGCGCTTTGGTACGCGATATCCTGGAAAAGCTTGGACAGATCGGCTGCGTCAGCGAACTGCGCCGGACGGCGGTCGATGATATCACGATCGCGCAATGCAACAGTCTTGACGATATCCTGAAAGGCAGCTATGTCAGCCACGACTTATATGATATTCTGTCACAAAAATTTGAAACGATCGACTATCCCGATACGGAAGCCATATACAACGGCAAAAAGATCTCGGTTCAGAGCGATAAGGAGCAGATCCTGATCGTTCATGAGAAAGAAGTGCTGGCGATTTATGAAAAAGATGGAGAAATTTACCGATGCCTGAGAGGCCTGTGGTGATTCGGATACGCTATGGCGGATTACCGAAAGACCTGCCGGAATGCATTGCCTGCATCGGTTTTTTTGATTCTCTGCATAAAGGACATCAGCAGCTGATCCGCCGCTGTATCGAAGAAGCGGAAACACTTGATCTGCCGCCGGTTCTGATCTGCTTCGACAAGGATCCTTTGGAAATCATTACCGGCTCGCCTCAGCTTCATATCCTTTCGTATGAGGAACGCATCCGAAAGATCCATGAACTGGGGATTGACAGGATCATCGTGTTTGAATTCGATGAACGTCTCATGAATATCGATGCTAAATCGTTTATTGCTGACTATCTGAACCGCATGAACATCCGTAAACTGATCTGCGGTTTTGATTTCCATTTCGGCTTTCAAGGCAAAGGCGATATAGATATCCTGAAGAAGGAAGGAAACTTTGAGACGATCGTCATCCCTCAGATCAGCTATTATAAATGCAAGATCTCTTCCTCCAGAATCAAAAGAGAGATCATAAGGGGCAATTTCAGGCTAGTGGAACGGCTTTTAGGCTACAGGTATTATTTAGATGTTTCTATCACAAACGTTGAAAATAAAGACGGAAAATATCTCGTATATGCGGAATGCCTTGATAAATATAAAGTTCTACCTAAAAAAGGGACATATAATGAGAATTTGGTACTCAATATAGACAACAGATTTGAAATAATTACCGATGGCAAGAAACATCCCGGTGAGATACTCCGACTGGAATTCTGAATGAACGACTATTTCCTGCAACAGACAAAAGCTTATTTCAAAGACAGACAGAGCGCATTTCTGCAGAAACTGGAAGAACCCTGCACGCAAGGATTTTTTCTCAATACGCTGAAAGCTGAAAGAGAAGAGATCCTGGATCTGATCGACTTTGTCTATCGGAAATCGCTTTTTAAAAACGATAGTTACTATCACCGGCATAACAATATCGGAAAGACGATCGTCAATGATCTGGGACTGATCTATCCTCAGGAAGTTGCGGCAAGCCTGCCTGCGACGTATCCGGATGTTTCCGATGTGAAACTGATCATAGATCTTTGCGCCGCCCCGGGCGGCAAGTCCATCGATATCCTCAACAGAGTCAAAGAGGATGCGCTGCTGATCGCAAACGATATCAGCCATGAAAGGGCGCTGATCCTGTCGCAGAATCTCGAACGCTTAGGGATCGGCAATGCGATTATCACAAACAAAGATCCCCATATACTGGCAGAAC
>CADBPB010000190.1 GCA_902796525.1 uncultured Erysipelotrichaceae bacterium
CGCAAAAACAGGAGCGGCGCCGGTACCGGTACCTCCGCCCATGCCGCAGGTGATGAAAACCATATCGGCTTTATCCATCGCTTTCTTGATGTCATCCTGGGATTCCAGGGCAGCCTTCTGCCCTACGACCGGATCGCCTCCGGCACCCAGGCCTTTGGTCAGTTCTCTGCCTAAAACAAGTTTATTTGGACATTTTGAAAGATTCAAAGACTGAATATCGGTGTTGCATACGTAAAAGTCGACACCTTTCACGCCATCATTGACCATACGATTGACCGCATTGCAGCCGGCACCGCCGATACCGAATACCTTGATTCTCGCTACTTGATTATATTCCGGTCTGATCGTCATCTATATACCTCCTTTTTCAATATAATGTTTAAAAAGATTTTTTATTTTCGTCGTGATCGTATCCCCTTCCGAATCAAGCTGCTTCAGATTGATCAGTTCGTCATATTTCAGCAGATCGATGCAGGAAACGCTCAGATCATTCATAACCGCTTTTTCCCGATATACGATAAAAGCGCCGTACAATGCCGTCATCGACGCATCTCTGATACCTATTGTATCAGGAAAATACTCGCTGATCTCACAATTGCACATCGTCTGCAGACGTTCCCTGAGACACTTGGTCTGTTGACCTTCGCCGGTCAGGATGATCTTGGCGCCCGCTTCTATGATCGGTTCGCACATTTTCGCAAGTTTATCGCAGAAACTGTTCAAAGGAGCTTCAATCGCTTCATTCAGCTGTCTGTAGGTCAGGACATTCGTGTTGTTCTGGTCGGTCCAGGCATAGACGACATCTTCAGGGTATCTGGTATCGAAATCAGCGACATATTTGACCAGACGCAGGATGTCCGCGTATGGCATGTAATATCGGCGATACAGATTATCCGTCATCAGATTCAAGCCCTCGAAAATGACTTCGGTCGAAGCAAGACGTCCTTTCGCCAGCAATGTCAGATAGGTGCACGTTCTGTGGACATCAAGAATGATGATGTTCTTGGAAAGGCTTTCCTCGAACAAAGACGCTTCTTTGGCGATCGCGTAATTGTTTAAGACGATATCAAGCACTTTGACGCCGCATTCCTCGACAGCCGATACATAGTCATAGCACATATCGCGATCGGCGCATAAAAGATCCACGTCAATGACGGCTTCATCGCTGACCTCATTCTCTGGCATCCGGCGCGATGTGATCCCGTTGATCAGATATTTGGTGACATTGGCATTGACGATGATGACATCGGAGTCTACGGTCGCCTGCAGAGAATTGGTTACCGCTCTGGCGATATCGTTTTTATCCAGCACCTTGTTGTCAAGAACGATCTTGCTTTTTAAAGGAAAACGCTTGAAATTATAAGCCGGAACGACCAGGATGGCCTGTTCGATATCGGAACCGATCTTGTTCGAAGACTGTGCGAATGCACGTTTCAGATCCTGAATCATCGCATTCTTATCGGTAATACGAAAATCGCTGATCGCTTTCGTTTCATAGCGATCAGAACGGATGATATTGAAACGGGTATTGAAATATTCCGCTGCCAGGATCCTGATCTCGTTTTCACACAGTTCGACAGCGACATAGATCTGTTTGATCGACTTGCTCATACACAGTAATTTTAGCATAATTGCCGGAAATTGAATAATATATTTGCAATTGCTTTTAATTAATGTTATAGTAATTAGGCATGAAAAATGAGAAAGGGGGCAAGCTGTATGTCTAGAGTCTGTGAAATTACCGGTAAGAAGCCTATGTCTGGTAACAAACGTTCACATTCCCTTCGCGCTACACGCCGTAAATGGAATGTCAATCTTCAAAACGTTACGATGATGGTTGATGGCAAGCCACAGAAGGTTCGCGTTTCTGCCCGCGCCTTAAGAACATTAAAAAACCAAGCCAAGGCAGCATAACTTCCGTATGGAAGTTTTTTTATTCCTGACAGCGTCGCAGCTTGGCGACGTTTTCTTTTATGTCTCCGTTGAAGACGAACGATCCGGCAACCAGGGAATCGACTCCCGTTTTTAAAAGCTCGTAGGCATTCTGGTCATTGACGCCTCCATCGACTTCGATGATATAGTTCAATCCGTGTTCTTCCTTGTATCGTTTCAGGAAACGGATGCGGTCATACGCTTCCGGCATGAATTTCTGTCCGCCGAATCCCGGTTCGACCGACATCAAAAGGAATATGTCGATCTTATCCAGCAATGGAACGATCGCTTCGACCGGAGTCCCCGGTTTGATGGAGATCCCTGCCTTGAGATACATGCCATGGATCTTATCGATCAGTCTGGCACATTTATCGATATCATTGTACGCTTCGAAATGAAACACGATGCTATCGGCTCCCGCCTTGGCGAAGACATCGCTGAAATGATCAGGATCGTCGACCATCAGATGCACATCCATGAACAGTTCCGTATTGCGACGAAACGCTTTCAGGATATCCGGACCGAAAGTCAGATTAGGAACGAAATGTCCGTCCATCACATCGAAATGGATCCATTCGACGCTTTCATTCAGCTGCTTCAGTTCATTCATGAAATCATCATAATGCATAGATAATACCGATGGCGCTATAATCATGGTTCTTCTCCTTGCGGTTCTTCTGGCTGCGCTTCTTCCTGATTCGTGTAGTAATATACCAGTACGACGTCACCATCATCGCGGTTATAGACGGATCCTGCCGGAGGCGTCATTCGGATGACGGTATCGACGGCAGTATCGATGATCTCTTCGCTGTCAAAGAAGTCACGGTCTTTTTCGAGCATCTGATACTCGATATCGTATTCC
>CADBPB010000191.1 GCA_902796525.1 uncultured Erysipelotrichaceae bacterium
AGGTTGGACAACGGTTCGTCCATCAGTAGGACTTTCGGATTGCGGACGATCGCTCTACCGATCGCGACACGCTGTCTCTGACCGCCGGACAGGGCTTTCGGCTTTCTCTTGAGATACTGGGTGATATCCAGGATCTCTGCTGCTTCCCTGACCTTCCGATCGATCTCGTCTTTCGGCGTATGTTTGATCTTCAAAGAGTAGGCCATATTGTCATAGACCGTCATATGCGGATACAGTGCATAGGACTGGAAGACCATGGCGATATCCCTGTCCTTCGGAGCGACATCGTTCATGTATTCGCCATCGATGTACAGTTCGCCGGATGAGATCTCTTCAAGGCCTGCGACCATTCGCAGAGTCGTGGACTTGCCGCAGCCGGAAGGACCGACCAGTACGATGAATTCCTTATCGGCGATATCCAGATTGAATTCCTGAACAGCCACGACACCTTCATCGGTGATCTGCAGATTTGTTTTTTTCGCTTCTTTCTGGTCTTTTCTACTTTCTGTAAACGGATAGACTTTCTTGATATTGATCAATTTAACATCTGACATATTTTAATCCCTAACCTTTCACACTTCCTGAAGTGACACCTTTGATAATCGATTTCGATAGGATCGCATAGACGATCATGACCGGCAGGATCGCCAGCAGGATAAACATGAATACCTTGCCCTGGTCGAATTTGGAATAGTCTGCGGAACGCAGATTCGCGATCATGATCGGAACGGTCTTGTATTTCTCTTTCGTCAGCAGCAAGGCTGGCATGAAATAGTTGTTCCAGGAGGAAACGAAAGAGAAGATCATCTGGACGGCGACCGCCGGTTTCATGATCGGCAGCACGATCTCGTTGAAGATCCTGAATTCGTTGGATCCGTCGATTCTCGCCGCTTCGACCATTTCGATCGGCAGAACGCTTTCCAGATACTGTTTCATATAGAAGAACACCACCGGAGCGGCGATGCTCGGGACGATCAGCAGCCAGAGTTTGTTGGTGAGCCCGAACTTGTAGGCCAGCTGGATGAAACCGACTGCCGAGACCTGAGACGGGATCATCATGATTGCCATGATGAAGGTAAAGACGACATTCTTCAGTTTGAAGTTATAAACATGAACGCCATAAGCCGTCAAGGCTGAGAAGTAGGTCGTGATCAGGGCGGAGCTCATCGCGACGATGAAGCTGTTGGCCATGCCGACCGGAATATTGATGGAGAAATCGTTCCAGGCATTCCGTAGGTTATCCATGAAGTGCCCGCCCCAACGGAAGTTGAAGGCTCCCTGCATCTGCGAGTTGGATTTGGAAGCCATCAGGATCAGCAGGACGAAACAGAACAGACACAGGAAACAAAGGAAGAACACGAATCCGTATGCCAGGACGCGGCTGATGACCAGCCAGAATCTTGCTTTCTTATTGGTATTGCTCATAGTTCCCTCCTAGTCCTTATACTGTTTCGCCAGCGAACGATAGACGAACATGCCCAGAATGCCGGTGATGACAAACAGCATCACGGAGATCGCGCCGGACATGCCATAGTTCTTGGAGATGCCCAGATAGTTGTTCAGCATCATGATGACGGTGGTCGATGTCATGTTCGGAGTTCCCTTACCGTTGGAAATGACCTGAGGGACATCGAACATCTGGATGCCGCCGATCATCGAAGTGATCAGCGCATAGGACAGGATCGGCATCAGCAGGGGCAGCGTGATATCGAAGAAGACATGCACGGAATTGGCGCCATCGAGGTTCGCCGATTCGAAGAGGCTCTGATCGATACCCATGATGCCCGCCATCAGGACGATGGTCGTATTGCCGAACCACATGATGAAATTCATGAAAGCGATAATGGTCCTCACCGGCAGCTTGAAGGCAAAGAACTCATAAGGCTTATCCAGGAGCCCCGATGCCACCAGCAGCTTGTTGATGGGTCCGACATTCGAGAACAGCGAGAATACCAGCATCGAGAAGGCAGACGCCATGATCAGGTTCGGCATATAAATGATCGTCTTGGCCAGGCCCTGGCCTTTCAGGTTCAAGCGGGAACTGGTGAACAGTACCGCCAGCAATAATGCGACCAGGAACTGCGGGATCGCACCGACGATCCACATGGACAGAGAGTTGCCCAGATAGCGCAGGAAGTCGATCGTTCCGTTCTTATCCGGCGTCAGCAACTGGATATAGTTTCTCAATCCGACAAAATTCGGTCCGACCTGCTGCAATCCGTTACGGTAGTTTTCAAAAAAACTGTTATAAACCGTAAGAAACTGCGGAATCAGGGTAAACAGAATGTAAGAGATGAAGAAGGGCGTGATGAAGATATATGCCCACTTCGCATAGCTTACCGACTTACGGTGTTTTTTTGCGTTTTCTTTTGCCATACGATTTTCCTTTCTTTCTTCTTAAACAAGGCAAGAAAATCACTTTTCTATGCTTTGTTTAAAAAACTGTGGCAGAGATGATCCCTGCCACAGCGTTTTCTTAAGTGTTACCGCTTATTAAGCTTCCGGTACGTTGATTGCAGTGTATTTCTCTTTCAGAGCCTTGTAGAAGTTGTTCATAGCTTCTTCTTTCGTAACAGTGCCCTTCAGATATTCTACGAATGCATTCTGGATACCTTCGTTGCAGCCCTGATCATAAATGGTCTGGTTCTGGAACTTGATATTCTTAGCGCCTTCTGCGAAGACAGCCGTGTCGTTCTGACCGCCAAGATACGGGTTGCCGAATTCAGGATCAGCTGCGAACTTGTTGTTGACTTTCTGGTTGTTGGTGAACTGAGCTTCGTTCTTGATCAGATTTTCGCATACTTCTTCATCGTTGATGAATGCGTTCATGACATCAGCCAG
>CADBPB010000192.1 GCA_902796525.1 uncultured Erysipelotrichaceae bacterium
ATTTCATCTCCCGGTTCGCGTGTGAGGATCACGAAGTGCGGAAGATCATTCTCGATCCGATAAAGACCGCAGAGCCAGGTGATCGCGGAGCCTTCGGGCTGGATGGCGTATTTGATTTTATCTGTTCTCCGAGGTTCACTGCTCATGACATGCTCCCACTCGAAATAATAGGAGGCAGGGACGATGCAGCGGTGCTCCCGCCAGGAATCCCTGAATGTCCGTTTCTCGCCTGCGGTCTCTGCTCTCGCGTTGAGAATCGTGGACACCTTGTTTCCTTTTCCCGCCATTGCATAGCCCCATTTCATTGGAAATACGGATCGTTTGCCGGATTTCGATGAGGCGATCACAGGGACCACATTGGTGGGATAGATCTCACCGGAAGCGGATAAAGGATGGCCAGCGTATGTGAATTTAGCGGCGAGGGCAGAGCCTTTCGCAGCCTCCACGATGTCCTGAAGCTCCTTGTCGCTGATGTCGATATAAAAACGTGTACACATAATTATCCTCCGGATTTGATTCTACACCTGATAAACCAGGATTTCCATAACCATCTTTGTGTTAAGAGCAGCATCGTGATATAATCCGGTCTTTTACACTTAAGGAAGAAATAATCCTCGTAACCCATTGGAATCAAAGGGCTGCGAGGATTTCATCGTGTTGAGATTTATGCGTGTCGGATCCGCGTCTTGGATTCTTTGATGATTTTCTTCATTTGTTTGGATGGGATGATGTTGTAGTCAGTCCTAAATCCGAAGGCATCGTGGAGCGCATCTGTGATATCGGTCCGCATATAGTTGGGCAGGTATCCTTCTCCCAGCACTTCCCGAACGGACATGTCCTGGAGTGTGGAGATGATCTGACTGCAGGTGAAGCTGCCGCCGAGCTTCCTTTCCATGTAACGGTAGATGACCAGCGCCAGATAACAGGTGAGGAAGTGAGCTTCGATGTGATCTTCCAGACTGACATAAGCCGGCCTTGCCTCAAACTCGGACTTCATGATGCGGAAGCACTCCTCGATCTGCCATCTCTGATGGTTCACCCGGATGATGTCTTCGGGAGCATCCTCCAGATTGTGGGTCACCGCATAGAATCCGTCGTACATTTCCTCTTCTGCGATTCGGTCAGTGTTCAGAGAACACTGGACAACTTCTGCGACCTCGCCGTCCTCTGTGACAGAGGTCTTCTGGATGAACCGCCGGAAATCCTGCTGGTTCTTCTTGCCGCGCTTGGCGTTGCCGCTGTCGATGGCCCGCTGTGCCCGGTCGATCTGCCCCTGACGGATGCTGCGCTGATACTGCTGGTATTTCAAAGAGAAGGTGACGATCAGGGTCTCTTCGAAATCGCCCCTGTCTACAAGGCATTCCTTGTAGAAGGTCTTGTCATAGTCCCTGACCAGATCGAGGTCTCTGAGATCATAGAGCTTCCTGCGGCCACGGCCCCTATGGGCGCCGCTCAGCGACCATCCTTGCGGTGAGAGAGCCCACTCTTTGTACTCTTTCTTCAGCTTCTTCAGAGACTGGGTGGTGATGTAGGCCCGCTCATGCATGTTGTTGAAGCGCTTGTTCGGCATCGAAGCAAGTCCCGCATCGGTGCAGACCACGAACCTGGACATCCCGTATTCAGAGAGCAGCTTCTTCTCCAGCGGCCGCAGCGTGATCTGCTCGTTGGTGTTGCCGGGATAGATGGAGAAGGCAAGAGGGATCCCGTCATGATCGATAAACATCCCCATCTCCACCAAGGGCAATGGCCGGTTTTCTTTGCTCTTGCCATATGCCCTGAGTCCATCCTCGTCAGATTGCTCGATCTCAAAGAAGAAGTTGGTACAGTCATAGTAGATGACGCCGGTATGGCGTTTGCCCAGTGCAAAGCTGTTCTTGTAGAGCTGTTCCTGGATGAAGTCGGATTCCTCCGCCAGAACGGAGAGGGCCCGGTACACCTGATGATCCTTGAAGGACGGCTGCTCGATGAGGGCCTCGGCGAACCGGCAGGTCGCCCGCTTGGAGTCCGGCTCGATGATCCTGCCATAGATGAGGCGGGAAAGGATCTCGTTCAGATCGAACTTGAAGGAATGCCGCTTAGAGATCGCTTTGCAGATGAGATCCAGCTTCAATTCATGGTAGATCTTCTGGGGGAAGAGATAACCGATCTGATACTCATAGCGGTAATTCTTGGTCAGCTGCTTGTTTGGGGGGAAGGAGAGAGTGATCTCCTGATTCTCCTCTTTTTCCTTCTCGTTGAGCTGGCGGACATGTTCCTTCGCCCACTCATCCGGATCGCAGCCGTATTTAGCTCGGATGTCATTTTCGTTGCCCAGTTTCTCAACGGTCATCGAGTGTTCGATGCCTTTGCTGTCGTAATACGTCTTGATCACGTAGAAAAGGCGTCCGTTCTTTGTCTTCGTGGTTCTGATGCGCATATCGATACCTCCATATACATACTTATATTATACCATAAGACGCAGAAAGACGCAAGCAAAACTTTGAATTATTGACAAGAAAAACGGGCATTTTTCAATGCCCGCAGCGATTTTCTATATTTCAAACTGTAAAACTCCCGGACTCACCGCCCTCCAGATACACATCCACCCGTTCGCCGAACGCGTCGCAGTCCGCCCGATGCATCATCACGGGACAGTCCAGCGCTTTGCGGACCTGCTCCGCCGCGCCGGTGTGATCGCTGTGGTGATGGGTCAGCAGAATGCCCAGAGGCTGCAGCCCTTCCTTTTTCACGTATTGAATAAATACCTTCGGCCGGTATCCCGGATCGATGATGTAGCAGCCGCCGCTGTCCGGGTCGCTGACCACATATCCGTTGGCCTCCAGGATCCCGCCGATGAACCGTTTGATCTCCATGGTTTCCTCCGATGGTAACAGTATACTGCAAACGCTGGCCCGAATGCTACATTAATTGCGAATTGATATATACTTGATTTAATTTTCCGAAGTGATACAATGATATGAGTTTGAGCATAGTACGGAGAGGATCCACATAGTATCATGAAAGTTGCAATTGTCGGTGCCGGCAAGCTCGGCACCAATATCGCGAAAGCGCTCCTTGACGGTGACAACGCCGTCACTGTGATCGATACAGATGAACATAAGCTGCAAAAGGTCAGCGGACTGATGGACGTGATGACGGTCAACGCCAACGCCAAGGAAATATCCGCTCTGAAATCCATGGGCATCACTTCCTTTGACTTTCTCATTACCACCACGAAGAACGACGAGACGAACATCGTCATCGCCTCCTTCGCGAAGAAACTCGGCTGCGGGAAGGTCATCGCGCGGATCCGGGATCCGGAGCACATGCAGCAGCTGGAATTCATCAAGAGCCACATGGACATCGACTACATCGTCAACCCGGACCTGGGCATCACCAAGGAGATCTACAAGTACCTGGCGGAGAAGTACACACTGAGCAACGGGATCTTTTCCAGCGGGAAGATCTCCCTTCTGGAATTCCACGCGAAAAAATACAAGGAACTCATCGGGCTTCCGATCCCGGAGTTCTCCGATGTCCTGCCAAATATGCTGGTGGTGGGAATCTCCCGCAACGGCAAGGTCATCATCCCCCATGGCGAAGACACCATCATGGCCGACGATTTCCTCTACGTCGTTGGCGAGAAGGAACCCATCCAGCAGCTGAACAAGAAAGTCCACGAACGGGGCAAATATACCGACCTGCAGAAGGTCATGATCATGGGCGGCGGCAA
>CADBPB010000193.1 GCA_902796525.1 uncultured Erysipelotrichaceae bacterium
GCGGAGTCTTTCAGCATCACTTCGCAGAGCTGTCTGGTCGCTTCGGTACACCAGATGTTCCCCTGGAATCCGTCTTTGACCAGTTTCGGCAGAAGGCCGGAATGATCGATGTGCGCATGCGAAAGCAGGACTGTATCGATCTGGGATGCGGGAACCGGAAGACCCTCGTTCACATAGACGTCTTTCCCCTGTTCCATGCCGCAATCCAGCATGATGTATTTTCCATTGACTTCGATCACATGACAGCTTCCTGTCACTTCGTGATCGGCTCCGATAAAATAGAGTTTCATAGCATCGCCTTTCTATTGAAATGAATGTCGGTTTTTCTTTCAATTACAATTATAGGAGATACAAAGGATGAATATGATTTTTTCTTTCATAAAATAAACAATATATTTCTCCATATCCTCTTGTGGTATTCTCTTAATAAGGAAGAATCTTACGGTCTTCCATAGCGAGGTACTTATATGAAAGCAAAGAAATTTCTGCTGATTCTGTGTCTTGCGCTGTGCGTCGTCCTTGCGGGATGTCAGACGAGCCCCAAGGAAGTCGACAGCGAGAAAGCGATGAATAATTTCATCCAGAAACTCGATGAAGGAAACTATACGGTCGAGGTCAAGGATTATCTGAAGGCTACGGCGTCTTCCAAAGACCAGGTCGCCTTCGAGTATGTCGAAGATATCTATCATGATTTCGTCGCCATGAGCGTCAATGACGAAGTCTTCCAGGCTTTTCTGAACGGAGACAAATTGGAAGACGTGACTTTCCTTGGAGAAGGAAGCGCGCTGGATGCGGCAAAGAACAAGCTGCCGAACGGCTGGCTGGATCTGGCCGATGGCAACATCTGGAATCTCTTCTATAATGATCAGGAAGATCCGCTGAAGTTCGTTTCCTACGACGATTCTCTGAAACAGAGCATGATCTCTCTTGTGGGATACAGCGATAACGCCCTGAGACTCATGCATGAAGTCTATCTGATCCTGGATAAGGAAGATCCGACTTCCGCAAAGATCCAGGCGGAAATGGATGAAGACCTGGTTGCGCGCGTCAACTATGACGATATCGATGTGGAGATCAAGTTTGGCAACGCCTCCAGCAATCCGCAGGCGGATGCCTGGGTCAAGAATCCGGTCTATCCTGAAGCAAGGACAAGTTGGAACGAAACGGATGAGTTCATATTCAACTCCGTCTTCCTTCCGGAATACGGTCTGGAAGCGATCCCGTTCCCTTCGTTTGCGAGCTATGCGTTGAAAGTGGATGAAGAGAATTTCGTCTGGGATGATGAAGTCAAGATCCGCGATTCGCATGCGAGCGAAGAGGATATGGCCGACTATATCGCCAAGCTGCTTCAGAACGGCTTCAGCGAAGCCGAGGAAATCACGGATGACGGCACGGTAAAGACCTGCTACCGGAAGATGCTGAGAGAAGCGTACGACTGCTATTCTTCGATCGATCTGGAATACGACAACGGCGTCAATCTGACAGCAAAGAAATATTATGATTTCCCGAAATACGACACGCTGGAAGGAATCAATGAAGCGATCGGGAAGATCGGCTATCCGCAGCTGCCTGCTTCCGACAATTTCGTGTCCTATAACGGAACGGATCGGGCGAATGAAATGACCGAATCCTGGCTGTATTTCTTCAATTACGATCTGGGGCTCTGTGTCGATATCCTCTTTAACGACAAAGCGGAAGCAGATGCCTATCTGAAGGCGTATGAAGAGACGCTTGTGAACAACGGTTTCACTCCGAAGAAAGGAGGAGAAGACGAGGAGGCGGACGCGGAATACTACGAGTCCGGGAACGGTTTCTACAGCTTCCGTTACAACTACACCGGTGACGACACGCTCAGCCTGCTGTTCAAATCTGAAAGATACATCGCCGCCGAGGAAGCGGAGAAGATGATCGCCGGGGCGGGATTCCCGAAAGTCGATCTGCATGAACCGATCTCCTGCCGCGATCTGGCAGCATTCTACAAGGTGCGTTACGGCGTAGACAGAAAAGCCTATGTAGCAGTCAGCCAGACGTTCGAGAGTCCGGAGAAGGCGGAAGAATTCCTGGAAGCATATGAAAAAGCCTTGAACGAAGCGGGTTTCGATCGGGTCAATCCGGATAATGTCGAATCCCTGAAGTCGATCGCGATCGCCAACGAAGATCTGAGCATGTTTGTGGGGATCGACTACTTCCCGGATCAGGCGATGGTCAATCTCGACTTCATCGCGGACTA
>CADBPB010000194.1 GCA_902796525.1 uncultured Erysipelotrichaceae bacterium
ATGCCTATGAAACATTATCGGAAACCGAATGGGATGTACCTAATGCTACCAACGCATTTATCCCGAACGTTTATGTCGATATCACGGAATACATCCAGAAGAAGACAGATGCGATGAAAGAGTATAAGATGCAGCTCTGCGAATTTCCGAATCCCCGTTCCATTGAAGCGATCAAGGCTCTGGCAATGTTCAGGGGCAGCACCATCAGCAAAAACTATGCGGAAGCATTCATGCTGATAAGGGAGATCAGATAAAACAGGTTATAATAGTTTTTGGCTGAATGATATGAATAGGATCTGGTCGGATAACGGATATATCGATCTGATCATAAACGTTCTGCTGTTTATGGTCGGTATCAACTTCATGCATTACGGACAGCTCATCTTTCCGGTGATCTGTCTTTTACTGTTTATCGACAACAGATTGAAATTCAAAGTCAATGATCCGAAAGTTTTCATTCTGCTATGCCTGTTCGGCATCAGTTTCTATGCGTTTTCTTATAAACTGGGTTTCTACAGCGTCATGGGTTTCTGCTGCCCGATGGCATACTATATCGGTTCGAATATAAAATATCCCAATGCCGGAAACGTGAAGAAGATCATTCTTCTGTTTGCTTTCAGTATGGCGCTTCATGTGATACTGAATGCGATCATCGAATATATCCTGCATGGCTATGACGGTTTCTTTTTTTCCAGTTCCCATTATGATTTTTGGACCAGAGAGAAGATTGCCAGCACCAATACGGCCGTGAATCTCGATCTTCTAATCGGCTGCCTGTATTTTATGGTCTTCCATGAAAAAAACAAGCTTATAAAGTATGGAAGCCTGCTGGAGTTCGTTCCAGCGATGTTCTATCTGCTGGTGATCGGCAGGAGGACGCCGGTCATCATGCTGATTGCGGTGATGTTTCTGTCTTTCCTTTATGAGATGTATGTTTTGAAAAGTCTGTCTCCCGGGATAAAGAAAGGTTTCATGATTCTGATGGCTGCGGGTATTTCGCTCATCATTTTGCCGATCCTATTCTATGCGTTCGATCTGTTTGACTGCCGTGTCATTTTAGATAAGTATTATATTTTTGAAAAACTGCGACGCGGTTTGTTCAGCGATGAACGCTTCCGTCTGTATTTCCGTTCCTTTGCGCTGATGCCTTTGCATCCCTGGGGAGGTCAGCAAATCAGTACGATCCTGGGGGAACAGATCCATGAATTATGGATCGATATTTACGATTATGCCGGCGTATTCAGCTGGCTTCTGATGATCATCTATTCGCTGATCTACGCGTGGAACATCTATAAACTTCTCAGTTTGAAGAAAGCAGATCCCGGACTGCAGATCCTGTCCGTGGGCGTCTATCTCTGTATTGTGCTGCAGATGTTCGTGGAACCGGTCATGACCGGATCTTCGCTGTTTCTGCTGGTTGCGATCATCATCCACGCAATCTGCGAGGGGTATCTTCATGAGCAATAAGCGTATCACTGCCAATGCCACATGGATCATGGTCGGAAGGGCGTTTCAGCTTCTTCTGACTTTCGTCTCCACGATGTGCGTATCGCGTTATCTGGGACCGGAAAGCTATGGAAGACTGACTTACGTGTTTTCTTATATACAGCTGTTCCTTCCGTTGTGCACCTTGGGAATGAACGATATCGCTGTCAAGGAACTGGTCGATGATCGAGAACATAACGACACGATTCTGGGTACGATCATCGGTCTGCGTCTTCTGTCGTCGCTGCTATCGATGGGGCTGGCTATCCTGCTGGTATCGCTGCTGAACGACGGGAATCCGGCTTATCGGATGATCGCGATCGCCCAATCCTTTGCGCTGCTGTTCCAGTCTTTCGATACGATCGCCTATTATTATCAGTCGAAGCTTCTATCCAGAACGACCGGCATGGTCTATATGCTGGCATATACGGCATCATCGTTATTTCGTTTTCTAGGCATTTTCCTGAATCGGCCGATCGGCTGGTTCGCTTTCGCAATGGCATTCGATTATCTGATGATCGCTCTACTGTTTGTTATGGCCTATTTCCGGGATGACAATGTCCTGCATTTTTCGATGGATACCGCTGGAAGCCTTCTGGTCAAAAGCCGTTACTACATCTATGCGGGCTTGCTGGTGGTAGCTTATGGAAAGGTTACCGATACTCTGCTTCTCGGCAAGATGGTCGATGATACGAGCGTCGGCTACTATGCTGCAGCTACGACGCTGTGCAATGCCTGGCCTTTCATCCTGACTGCGATCATCGATGCGTCCAGTCCGGTCATCATCGCTACCTATGAAGAAGATCATCGTCGTTTTGAACAGCGATTGAAACTGCTCTATGCTGTCATCTTCTATATCGGCATTGCTGCTGCGGTCGGGATCACTGTATTATCGGAATTTGTCATAAGCATCCTTTACGGAACAGACTATCTGGAAGCTTCATCAGCCATGAAGATCTACGCCTGGAGTACCGCGTTTTCCTACCTCGGTGTAGCCAGAGCGATCTGGATGCAGTGCGAGAAGAAGATCAGCAAGGAGATCACGATCTCCCTGTTCGGTGCTTTGACGAATATCATCCTGAATTTCTTTCTGATTGCAAGATTCAGAACTGTCGGAGCGGCGATCGCGGCAGTGCTGACGCAGCTTCTGACGAATTTCTTGTTCCTGTTTGCGATGAAAGATACCAGGGAAAATGCTAAACTGATATGGGAAGCGATATTGCTTAAAGATATATTCAGCAAGGAGGAAGATCCTGATGTTCAAAAATAAAACACTACTTATTACCGGCGGCACCGGTTCATTCGGAAATGCGGTTGCCAGAAGATTCCTGACTAGCGATATCGGCGAGATCAGAATCCTCTCGCGCGATGAGAAGAAGCAGGATGACATGCGTCATGATTACCAGCAGAGATATCCCGAGCATGTGCAGAAGCTGAAGTTCTATATCGGAGATGTGAGGGATTACCGTTCGATCGAATATGCCTTCAAGGGAGTCGATTATGTGTTCCATGCGGCAGCTTTGAAACAGGTTCCTTCCTGCGAGTTTTATCCGCTGGAAGCAGTCAAGACGAATGTTCTGGGATCTGACAATGTGATCGATGCATGTGTCAAGCACGGCGTGAAGAAAGCAATCTTCCTGTCTACCGACAAGGCGGCCTATCCGATCAATGCGATGGGCATGACCAAGGCACTGATGGAAAAGAACGTCATTGCCAGATCGAGACAGCTCAACGAAGGAGATACAGTCCTGTGTCTGACCAGATATGGGAATGTCATGGCTTCCAGAGGATCAGTCATTCCGCTGTTTGTCGAACAGCTGGAGAACGGTCAGCCTTTGACCGTCACCAATCCGGAGATGACCCGTTTCATGATGACGCTGGATGAAGCTGTGGAACTGGTGCTGTTTGCTTTCGAACATGGCAATCAGGGCGATCTGTTTGTACAGAAAGCGCCAGCAGCAACCATCGGCACATTGGCAGAAGCCATCATTGCTTTGAGAGGCAATGAAGATTCGAAGATCGTCAATATCGGTACGCGTCATGGCGAAAAGCTATATGAAGTGCTGGTGACCAAGGAAGACATGGTCAAAGCGGAAGACCTCGGCGATTATTACCGCATTCCAGCAGATAACCGCGATCTCAATTATGACCGCTATATCAATAAAGGGTCAGTAACGCTACAGGAAGCGGAAGAATACAATTCCCACAATACCAGAAGACTGGATGTGGAAGAGATGAAAGAACTTCTAACGAAACTGGAAATGTTTCAGTGATCCGGTTTGATACAGATTCGATGAAAACACGCAGAATGCGTGTTTTTTTTGTGAAACAGGAAGCAAATGACATTCCTGGGCACGTGCGCTTTATTAAAGCGTATTTTTCTATTAAAATAAAAAGAGATGAAAATACTGGTTACAGGAGCGCAGGGTTTTATCGGAAAAAACCTGGTCGCCAATCTGAAAAACGTACTGGAAAATAAAGACCGTTCCAGAGATGTCGTGATCGATGAGATCTTTGTTTATGATATCGATACGCCAAAGGAACTTCTGGAACAGTACTGCGCCGAATGCGATTTCGTGTTCCATCTGGCGGGAGTCAACCGCCCGAAGGATGTTGAGGAATTCAATATCAATCACAGTTTTCTTGCGGAATTATTGAATCTGCTGAAGAAACACGGAAACAAAGCGCCGGTGATGCTGTCGAGTTCGACCCAGGCGGCCTTGGATAACGATTACGGAAGGTCCAAGAAGGAAGCGGAAGATCTGCTGCTTGCCTATGGCAAAGAGAATGATATAAGAGCATTGGTCTATCGTTTTCCAAATGTCTTCGGCAAGTGGTGCCGCCCAAACTATAACAGCGCGGTAGCCACTTTCTGTCACAACATCGCCAACGATCTGCCGATCCAAGTCAATGACCGCAATACGAAGCTGACGCTGGTCTATATCGATGATATCGTCGACGAGATGTTTGAAGCATTGAAAGGCCAGGAACACCGCGATGGAGATCTGTGCTTCGTTCCAGTCACGCATCAGCAGACTCTGGGTGAGATCGTCGATCTTCTGTACGAATTCAACAAAGAGCCGGAAACGCTGGTCATGCCTGCGATTCCGAAAAACAGTTTTGCGAAGAAACTGTATTCGACCTATCTGTCGTATCTGCCGGAACGGAAAGTGAAATTCACGCTTCAGGGAAACACGGATGACAGAGGTTCATTTACGGAATTCCTGAAGACGGAAAGCAACGGACAGTTTTCGGTCAATATCTCCAATCCCGGTATCACCAAGGGTCAACATTGGCATAATACGAAGTGGGAGTTCTTCCTGGTAGTCAGCGGACACGGACTGATTCAGGAGAGGAAGATCGGTACAGATGAGATCCTGGAATTTGAAGTGAGCGGAGATAAGCTGGAACCTGTGCATATGCTGCCGGGTTACACCCATAGCATCATCAATCTGAGCGATACCGAGAAACTGGTCACGCTCATGTGGGCCAATGAATGGCTGGATAAAGAAAAACCGGATACGTTCTACGAGGAGGTTTAGATGAGCAAACTGAAATTAATGATCATTGTCGGTACGAGACCGGAAATCATCAGGCTGAGTGAAGTCATCAAGAAGTGCGATAAATATTTCAAGACGGTCCTTGTTCATACGGGGCAGAATTATGATTATGAACTCAACGGGATCTTTTTCAAGGATCTCGGATTGAGAGAACCTGATTACTATCTGGATGCGGTAGGAGATGATCTTGGCGCGACCATCGGCAATATCGTCGACAAGTCCTACAAGCTGATGTGCAAGGTCAAACCGGATGCCGTACTGGTGTTGGGCGATACTAACAGCTGTCTCAGCGTCATCGGGGCCAAGCGTCTGCACATCCCAATCTTCCACATGGAAGCAGGAAACAGATGTTTTGATGAATGTCTGCCGGAAGAGACGAACCGGAGGATCGTGGATGTGATCGCCGATCTAAATATGTGCTATTCCGAGCATGCCCGACGTTATCTGAATGCTTCAGGCGTAGCTAAGGAAAGGACTTATGTGACCGGTTCACCGATGGCGGAGGTGCTGAATGCCCATATCGAAGAGATCGAAGCATCAAAGATCCTGGAAGAACTGGGGCTGGAAAAAGGAAAATACATCCTTCTGAGTGCCCATCGGGAAGAGAACATCGATACGGAAAAGAATTTCAATTCATTATTCAACTCGATTAACAGGCTTGCGGAAAAATATGATGTACCGATCCTGTATTCCTGCCATCCGCGCAGTGCCATACGTCTGAAACAGAGCAAGTTCAAGCTGGACAGACGGGTCATCATGCATAAGCCTCTGGGTTTTCTGGACTACAACAAGCTTCAGCTCAATGCCATGTGTGTGGTTTCCGATAGCGGAACCCTGCCGGAAGAGAGTTCCTATTACCTGGGCATAGGCAAGCCTATTCCTGCCGTAGCGATCCGCACTTCGACGGAACGTCCGGAAGCTTTGGATAAAGGTGATTTCATCCTTTCCGGAATTACGGAAAAAGAAGTACTGCAATCGGTCGAACTGGCGATCAGAATGAACAGAAACGGTGATCTGGGAACCCCTGTTCCGGATTATACCGATCTCAATGTTTCGGATAAAGTCGTGCGGCTGATACAGTCTTATACCGGAATCGTCAATCGCATGGTTTGGAGAAAGAATGATTAAGAGACTGTACTACATTCTTCTTCAGCGTTTCTATGTCTTTCAAAAAAAGAATCAACCTTGCCAAGGCAAGGTCTTTATGTTTCATAAAGTAGATGATGAAAACGGTCTGTATTCAATCACGCCGGAACACTTCCGTTCCCTTATCGAAACGCTGATGAAGAATAAGAAGATCGTCGATATCGATACTCTTGTCAGAGAAAAAGATCCGGACAACGTGACGATCACTTTCGATGATGTCTATGAGAGCGTCTATCGGAATGCTTATCCTGTGCTGAAGGAAAAGGGGATTCCGTATTATCTTTTTGTATGCAACGAATTTCTGGATCGGGAAAGATATCTGAGTTCGGAAATGATCGAAGAAATGCTGAAAGAATCCAAGGCTATTCTTGGAAGTCATGATATGCGGCATCTGCCAGCGAGAATGCGGGATCCGGAAACAGTCAGACAGGAGATGTCCGGGTCCAAAGAAGAACTTGAAAAGAAATTCAAGATAAAGATCGATAGTTTCGCTTTTCCTTATGGATCCATGTATGCCTGTTCCGATGAGAATATCAGCGATGCTTCAAAGGTCTGTGACTATGTCTTCATGACCTATCCTTTGTCCTATCATGAGACGATGGGAAAGGTCCTTCCGCGCATCAATATCAATGATCAGACCTATGAAAAGGAGTGCCGATGATTTCGTTGATCGTTCCAATTTACAACAAAGCAAAGTTTCTGCCGGAAACGTTGAACGCCATAGCGAAGCAGTCTTTTAGAGATTTCGAACTGCTTCTGGTGGATGACGGATCTATTGACGACAGCGTCGCTGTAGCGGAAACGGTCCTGAAGAAGAGCGATCTGACTTATCAGATCCTGCGGAAAGAGAACGGGGGGCAGTCCAGTGCCCGCAATTACGGTCTCGACAGAGCCAGAGGCGATTATGTGCTGTATTTGGATTCCGATGATGTGATAAGTCCTGATTTTCTGGAAAGACTTTCGTCTTCATTTCATGAAACTGTAGATTTTGTCTTTTGCGGTTTCTGCTATGTCAAGGCGCAGACAGTGCCACAAGATGATGATCATGAACGATATCTGTATACCCGCGACGAACTTATCCGGCATTTTTTAAAGAGAGATATTTCTTTTGTCGTGCCTTCGATGCTATTTAGGAAGAGTTTTCTTCTGGAACATGAACTGCGTTTCCGTGAGGGGATCCGTTATTCGGAGGATCAGCTGTTTATCTGGGAAGTTCTATTCAAGGCTGCCCAAGCGGTCTATCTTCCGGCGAAACTGTATGGCTATTGTCTCAGGGAGAGTTCCATCATGACCGGTTCACCTTATGAAAGAATCATGGACGGCTTCAGAGTCTATGCTTCTTTCTGCGAGGAACTGAAAGAAAAATACGCCAATCATCATAAAGAAATCGCTATGATCCTTCCAAGATGGGAACTTGGTACATTATATACGGCAGCTAATCTGCTTGATTATGAACAGTATAAGAAGATTTATGAAACGATGGACGGCAGAAGCATTTTCCGACGTCTGAAAGGGATAAATGAACCGAAAGCTTATCTGCTGGCAGCGGTCTGTTCGCTGTCTCCCGGATTATTGTATGCGCTGTGCAGGAGGTTGGACCTGAATGGATAGGATCATCGTTGTCACTTCCAATATCGCGCCTTATCGCTTATGCTGGTGTGAAGAACTGGCCCGTTTTTATGACGTTACGATCGTCTATACGAAGGATCATGACTATGAACGGGATGACCGCTGGCTGCAGAAAGAATCGGCGTCCTGTCGGATCGTCAAACTGAAAAACGATAAAGATGAATATGATGCGTTATGCTTCGATGTGATCGATGTTCTGAAAAAAGACCCTGAAGCGCTGATCATCTTCGATGGCTACGGACCAAAGACGAATCTGCTGGGACTGCTTTACTGCAAGCTGAAGAAGCGTTTTACTTATACGAACGTGGATGGCTATCCTTTAGGAGAGGAGAGTTCCCGATGGAAACTGACGATCAAACGCTTCATCATCAGTCACCTGTGTACAGGATTCTTCTGCAGCTCCGAAGCGACAAAGGAACATCTCATTGAAAACGGGGCGAAGAGTGAAAATGTCCACGTGCACAATTTCTCTTCGATCAGTGAAGATCGGATCATCAGCAAACCTTTGAACGTTAAAGAAAAGCAGAAACTGCGCAAGGAAATGGGCATCGAAACCGAGAAACCGATCGTCATCAGCGTCGGCGCTTTCATTCCCCGGAAACGTTACGAAGATCTCATTCAGGCTGTTTTGAATTGTAGAAGCGATTGTCAGCTGTATCTTGTAGGCGGAAAGCCCACCGAAGGATATCTCCGTTTATCTCAAGGAAGCGACAGGATCCATTACATCGATTTCGTCTTGCCTGATCAGGTCTACCATTACTATCGGATCAGCGACCTGTTCGTGCTCCCTTCCCAGACCGATGTGTGGGGATTGGTCATCAACGAAGCCATGGCGGAAGCATTGCCCATCGTTTCCAGTGACAACTGCGTGGCTGCCAAGAGTCTGGTCGATGGCAATGGCGTCGTGTACCGGACCGGGGATGTCGATGAACTGACGAAAGCGATCGATGTCTGCTTGAATAAAGAAAAAAACCGTTCCATGGCGATAAGAAGCCTCGAAATCATACGTGGCTACACGATCGAAGGCATGGTACAGCGGCAGCTTCCCTGGATCCGGAAGTATTTTGGTAATAAACAGTAAATGCGTTATACTTGAAATGATGAAAACGCTTGTTGTGATACCTGCCTATAACGAACAGGACAACATCGTCCGACTGATGGAAGATGTCGAGAGCTACGGATATGACTATCTTGTGATCAACGACTGTTCCCGGGATTCGACGAAGGACCTTCTGATCGATAACGATATCGTTCATCTCGATCTTCCGATCAACCTGGGAATTGCCGGGGTAACGAGAGTCGGTTTCAAATACGCCAAAGACAGAGGCTATGACTGCGTCATCTGTATCGATGGCGATGGCCAGCATCTTCCTGAATATATGAAGGATCTCATCGATGAGATTGAAAAAGGAAACGACTATGTCATCGGTTCCCGTTTCGTCAGCGAAAAGAAGCCTGTGACTTTGCGGATGCTGGGAAGCCGGCTATTGTGTCTGCTGATCCGGCTGAAAACCGGAAAAAAAGTGACCGATCCTACGAGCGGCATGAGAGCGTTAGGCAGAAGAGTTATTGAAGATTTTGCGGAATCGATGAATTTCTGTGCCGAACCAGATGCTTTGTGCCATCTGTTGCATCGGAACTTCAAGATCAAAGAAGTCCAAGTGGCGATGAAAGAAAGAGAAGCAGGCGTTTCTTATTTCCATAATCCGTTGAAGTCGATCTATTTCATGCTGGCGGTATCGCTGTCTATCATATTCATTCAATAAGAGGGTTTCTATATGACAAATGCTTTGAGATTGGGATTGCTGCTGGCATCGCTGATGGTGTTCCTGCTGATCCTTTATACCGTCATCAGACGGATGCTGAATATCAAGTATTCGATCGTCTGGATCTTGTGGTCGCTGCTGAGTCTGCTCATGGCGATCTTCCCGGAGATCTTCTACAGTCTTTCGGATCTTCTGAGCATTCAGATTCCGGTCAATACCGTTTTCCTGATCATGACGGCATTATTATATGCGCTAACCTTCTATGTCTATATCATGATCTCCAAGCACAACGAAGAGATCATCAAACTGACCTATGAGATATCCGTACTCAAGAAAGAACTGGAAGATCTGAAAAAGAAACAATGAAAGACAGGATGTTTGTCGTTCCCGGCAGCTTCGTGCCTTACAACGACACCGTTACTTTGCTGACATATAAACGATTAAGAAATCTTGACCTGGACATGGATGTTTTCTGTTTTCTGGGGAGAGCGGATCGCAGCATCGAAGAAGAATTAAAGAACGATCCGGCTTTCGACAAGTTTCATATCAAATATACAAGCGACCTGGATTGGGCTATCGCACGCAATCATCCTTTGCGTCTGCCTGTCAGTCTGTTGCTGATGCAGAAATATATCCGCGACAGCGTCAAAGAATTCGAGAAAAAACCATACAGATATCTCTATACTTCAATCGTTCCGGGCATTTCCCATCTGGCAGGTCTGGCGATCAAGAAAAAACATCCTGAAGTCATCTGGTATGCTTCGTTTTCGGACCCGTTCAAGGGTTCTCCTTACAAGAAGACCGATCTGAGCCGGAAGAGCCTTTTCTATAAGATCGCCTTTCCGGTCGGTTCATATTGTTTCTATAATGACCGCTATGAAGAGGCTGCCGTCAGATATGCGGATAAGCTGATCTTCATCTGCCCGGAACAGCGGGATTTTACCTTGAACCAGTATCCCGATACTGAAAAGCTCAAAGAGAAAACAGTGATCTATCCATTAACTTATCTGGAAAACTGGCAAATGTACCGAGATCTTCTGGACTATGAACCGGTCAGGCACGAAGTAAAGCGGGCCGTTCATCTGGGCAGACTCTACGGCTTGAGAAGGATCGATTCTTTTCTGGAAGCATTGAAAGAACTGAATGATGAGATTGAAGACTTGGATCAGCAGATTGTATTTCATCAGTACTCGGAAATACAGAAGGAAGATATCGCCAAGATAAGGGAATATGGATTGGAAAGACTGTTTTTCATTCATGACAAGGTTTCCTATAAGGAATCCATCGATCTTATGAAAGAAGCGGATATCCTGGTTCTCTTTGATACTCTGATGCCGAACGAAAAGATACAGCCTTATCTTCCCAGCAAAATCGTAGAATATCTGATGCTGAAGAAAGCGATCATGGGGATCTGCGATCCCAACAGCCCGAGTTACCGGATTCTGAAGGAATACGGCTATGATACGGTAGGTTCCGATAAAGATACGATCAAAGCCAACATCCTAAGGCTGTTGGAAGAGGATAGAAGCTATGATCATTCGTTGACAAAACTGAACAATGATTATTATGATAAGGTATTGATTGACTGATCTATGAAACTACCCGATTTAGGACAGAGGATCAAAAAGAACTGCCATCACAAGGGGCTTGTGATTACTTTTTTATTATTACTTTGGGCTGTCGTCGTACTGGGAACGATCTTGATGTATCACAACAGTCTAGGTAAGATCGCTTCAGGCAACGAGATATCGGATAAT
>CADBPB010000195.1 GCA_902796525.1 uncultured Erysipelotrichaceae bacterium
AATGACCACAAACAAGAGTCCACCCATGATCGGAGTTTTTTCTTTATTCTTGAATTCGGCCAGCGCGTATTCGGAAGTGACCTGGTTGATATCTTTTTTCTTAAGAAAACGGATAAAGAAAGGCATGCCGATCAGCATCAGGATCAGCACGGCAGCAAATCCGATCAGAAACAGGATATCGTTTTCCATACCCTAATATCATAACCTAATCATCAGCATCATTGTCAAGTTCTTCATCGCTCTCCCCGATCGGTTCTTCTTCTTCGATCGCATAGTCGCGAAGCCGTACTGTAACACTGCCGGTGCTTTCCATGATCGTTCCGGGGGAAACGGATTGATCGTATACGGTTCCGGAACCTTCGATTGCGATATTCAAGCCTGCCATATTGGCATAATTTACGATATCCTTGCGGGTCCAGCCGCCAAAATCCGGCAGAGCGATATTTCTGCCGTCGGTCAACAGGAATACTTTCTGTTTCGTATAGACGTCGCTGCCGGCAGAGGGATACTGTTCGACGACTTTCGTTCCGTCGCCGATCATGACCGGTTCCAGATCATAGCTGTCCAGGATCTGCTGAGCTTCCGCCGCCGTTTTGGCACGCAGATTGAACATATCATATCTGAAGATATATTTTTCGGCATTCGCTTCATCCTGCAGGACGATGTTTTCCAGCAATGCGATGCGGTCGATCAGATCAGGGATCGGCTTGATCTCATAGTTGAAATATACAGTCTCGGGAGAGACATAGGCAAAATAGATCATGTATTCGGGGTCTTCGTAAGGAAAGCCAAGAACGCAGGAAATGATATTGGTTGATTCGTCGTAGCCTCCGTCCAGCGGGATCTCCGATGTTCCCGTTTTTCCCATGACGCTGACGGTTTTTGCCGCATAGTGCCGGCAGGTCCCTTCGGGATCGGAAACCACTCTTCTGAGAAGATCATGCATCTGATCTGCCGTACTTTTGGCGATTGGCGTATCGACGATATTCCGTTTCCCCTGGTAGACGGTGGTATTGGTATTGGGATCGACGATCTTTTCGATGAAATACGGTTTCAGCATCTCGCCGTTGCCGAAGATCGCCGTATAGGTCTGCAGGATCTGCAGCATCGTCAGGGACGAACCCTGCCCGTAGGTCGCAGTGATATCATCGACCGGAGACAGACCGTAGTTGGTATATCCAGGCACTTCATCGATGCCATCGCTGTTTACCGTCTCATAGAGATGGAAACGGTGGAGGTATTCTTCATAGTTGCTTATTCCGACATATTGCGAAAGCAGAGTCGCGGTCGCAACGTTGCTGGAATAGATCAGTCCGTAGTCCAGAGGAATATTCCCCCAGTCGCGGTTGGAAACGTTGTTGATGCAGCCCAGGCGGTATGCACCGTAGGTCCTGCTGGCATCATCTATATAACAGTAAGGCGAAGAATCGAACAGTGTATCTCCGTCATAGACGCCCAGATCCATGGCAGCGGCATAGATGACCGCTTTCATGACCGAACCGGGCTCATAGGCAAGCTGCGATCCGAAATTGACCTGGACATCATCGCCAGTGAGATTGTTCGGATCGAACGACGGTGTCTGCCCCCAGGCCAGGATCTTGCCGGTCTTGATCTCGACCACCGAGCCCCATGCCCTGCTGGCGTTCTTGTATTCCATCGTCGCATTCAGACAGGTATTCAAAGCTTCCTGTATGGAAAGATCCAGCGTAAGATAGACATCGAAACCGTCGACAGCCGGTTTTATCTCGTCGTACATACCTGGAAGGATATATCCGTGCTTGTCTCTCTGATAGGAATGATAGCCATCCGTTCCGGATAGTTCATCATTCAGATATGCTTCCAGACCCAGATTGCCGACAAGACGTCCGTTGTCGTCGGAACGGGCAAATCCCACCATCTGGGGCGAGAATGTTTCTCCGTAAGGATAATAACGTTTATAGGAATTACGGAAACCGATGCCATGCAGGTCTTCGATCGCCAGGATCTCGTTGCGCTGTTCTTCGCTCAGGTTCCGTCCGTTGGCTCCCAGTTCCGTCTGATACAGTCCGCTGCTGGAGCTAAGGATCTCATAGATGTCTGCTTCGGGGATCTCCAGGATCGGCGAAAGCATTCTAGCCGTATAAAGCGGATCATCGACATAGGCGATCTCATCATCGGCCGAAAGACGGTCGGGATCCAGATAGCAGATGATATCGTAGGTCTGCACGTCCTGCGCGACGATCGTGCCATTTGCATCATAGATATTCCCGCGTGATGCAAAGATCTTCTCGTCAACATTCGATACCGAACTGACATAATCGTCCAGCGACGTCATCGAACGCACATGGATCTTGAAGATCGTAACTAAAAAAACATTCACGATGATCGCCGTGATACAAACAAACATTAAAAAATATAACAGTCCCAGCAGACGGTTGCAGCGTTTCATCAGCCACCTGTCACTGCGATGATATTATCGGAATCCTGGTAAAGATCCGCCTCTTCTGCCAAGGCATAGACTCTTTCTTTGTTTTGCAGAGTATTGATGTCGTAACGCAAAGACTGGTTTTCCAGTTTCAGGGCATCGGCCTCTTCCTGCATCGCCTGTATCCTCATGGCCAGGGAAGTGTTCATGGTGTTGATCAGAAGGCTTGTCGCCAGCAAAAGGATCAGAGACAGCGTGAAAAGAGCTTCCGCGACATGAAGCAGATCGATCTTTCTTCTTTTTTTTCTGCTTTTAACGATTCTTCCCATTTGTTCTCCTTATTCCTCTTACGATCGCGCTTCTTGCGCGGCTGTTTGTTTCCAGTTCGGCTTCGCCGGCTTTCTTTCCGTGGTTCAGCAATACATAGTCGGGCTGTCTGATCTCTTCCGGCCGTAGGGCGATGCGTTTATCGTCTTCGACCGTGCTCAATTCTTTGAAGCGGTATTTTACCAGCCTGTCTTCAAGGGAATGGAAGGTGATGATGACCACCCTGCCATCTTCCTTCAGAATGCGGTCGAACATCTCCAGGAAACTTTTCAGACTGTCCAGCTCGTGATTCACTTCGATACGGATCGCCTGGAAACTCTGTTTCGCGGGATGTCCTTTTTTGGAAAGGACTTTGGCCGGCAGCGCTCTTTTGATCGTTTCCACCAGCTGCAGGGTCGTCTCGATCGGACGCTCCTCCAGGATCCTGTCGGCGATCCTTGCGGCATTGCGTTCTTCGCCGTAATCTCTCAGGATGCGGATCAGATCCTCCCTGCCATATGTGTTAACGACATCATAGGCCGTCAGCTGCGCTTCCTGGTCCATGCGCATATCCAGCGGCGCATCGTAGCGGTAGGAAAAGCCGCGGTCGCCCTCATCGAACTGGGGCGATGATACGCCAAGATCCAGCAGGATCCCATCGACCTGGCTGACATACTTATCCATGTTTTTGAAGTTGTCATGGATAAATACGACATTGTCATAGCCGGATAAGCTTTCTTTCGATTCCCGGATGGCTTCTTCATCGAGATCGAAGCAGTACAGTTTCCCTTGATCCAGTTTTTCCAGGATCAGTTTTGCATGGCCGCCTCTTCCCAGCGTGCCATCGACATAGATGCCGTCTTTTTTGATGCCCAGCAATTCGATGACTTCTTCCGGCATCACCGGCAGATGTCTAGTCATTGTTCAGCAAGTCGCTGAGGTTTTCGGCGACTTCCTCATAGTTTTCCGAAGCGATGCTGTAGTAGTTCTCCCAGGTCTGTCTGTCCCAGATCTCGATATGATCGTTGGCGCCAATGATGACGCATTCCTTAGAAATGTTCACCGTGTTCGCCAGAAACGACGGGATCGGGATACGGCCCTGGTTGTCGAGACTGCATTCGGTCGCGGTGCTGGTGAGTGTACGGACATACTGCCTTACGGCGCTTTTTGTCGTAGGAAGCTTGTTGATCTCTTTGAACAGTTTTTCCCACTGTTCCAAAGAATAGATCGTCAGACAGTCATCCAATCCGAGAGTCAATATGAAAGTCGCATGAAGCTCTTCACGGAACTTGCTGGGAATGATGATCCTTCCCTTGGCATCCAGATTGTGAGTGTACTGGCCGATGAACATGTCCCACTTTCCCCCACTTTAGACCACTTTCTACCACTATTATGGCAAATCGATCTGCAAAAGTAAAGAAAATATGATAGATATTGCACAAAAAAAGCAGCATTTCTGCTGCCTGTAAAATCGGAATCATAGGGAAATAGACGAAAATCAGCGGGACATCATCTGACTTTTAAAACGAAGCGGCTGTTCCCTTTGCATGGAGAACCGTTTCGATCATATACCCTAATGGAGACGGCAATATCTCTGTCGCGCATGTCTTCACTGATCGAGAAGATATTATATGCTTCAAAGACGCTTTCCGCCAGCGGATAGTCGCCGATCCGCTTCATCATCAACTTGCGGTCGAAGACAATCGTCCGGTCTTCCAGGACGAACTCATAGCGCAACGTGTCCGCTTCATTCTCCGTATCATAGGTATTGTCTTCCTTCAGCACCAGGTATTCCGATGCGATATTCATCGGTCTGAGCACATTCATGATGGCGATGCGATCTCCTACATGCACGGTCGCATCATCCAGATCGACGATGCTTAAGATCACCTGGCTCTCATCCAGATGATATACATTCTCCCGGCAGTCCTCTTTCACGCGATCGATCCTGCAGGTATAGAGAAACTCATCCGCATCGAAAGGCACGGCTTCTGCCTTGCGGCCGCAATTGCGCAGATAGGCTTCGCCGATATCGTAATGATAATAAGTGAAATGTTCCGGATCTTCGATATCGCGATGCGCGCGCAGATACGGAAGTTCGGTCTTATAGGAAGTGCTGTCCGGATCGAAGAGATAGATAAAGAATGTCACGTCTGCCTTCTGGTAGAATGCGACATCGTTTGCCCGGAACATCTTCAGGTATCCCATGTGGTAAAACCACGTGCCCAGATAGGGTTCCAGATATCCCGGAAGCGTATCGGTAGTGATATCAAGTCCTTTCATGCGCGAGAACTCCACCATCGCCTGCTTGTGCGCCGGGGGATTGAAACGGCAGATGATCGCTTTCTCTTTGACGGCGATACGGATCGGACGGAAAATCTCGGCAAGCGTTTTGCTGTCATGCGTCAGTCTGACGCAGATCCTGTATTCCCCTTCCGGCAGCGCATCGTAAGGATCTCCTTTTTCATCAAGATAATTGATCCCGTCGTCAAGAAAAGCGCCGTGCCGCGTATCGGTCGCGCTGACGATGACCGCCTTATATTCTGTATCGCGGTAATACGCCGTGATCGTCGCATCCCTTAAGGATTCTTCGGGACGGTCCGGATCTTTCACCTGCAGTTCAGGAAAGCCATATTTCAGCAGTTCCGCCCTGTCGTCGTCCATTCCTTCCGGATAAAAAACCATCCCAGGCTGATCGAGATAAACATTGCGGTCGTTTTTATGAGTTTGTTCGACATAGCGTATCCTTCTGCCGCCGCCATCGAAAAGGCTGACAGAAAGCACGGCATCTTCTGGGATTTCTTCGTCATGGATGATTTCTCCGGACACCATGAAATGTCTGCCATAGTCGATAAAAGATGTGGAATCGGCCGGATTGCTTATCGTCAGTTTAAACATCGAAATCATTGTAAGTAGAAAAGAAATGCTTGTCAAACAGCGATATAATGAAAACGATCCGATGCTGAAGTATCGGAAGGAGAACTGCCATGAATCGAATCATCTTTGTATCAGGAACCTGCGGATCAGGGAAAACGAGTTTTACCGATGCCTATGCGAGATATCTGGCGGATCGGAATAAGAAAACGATATACGTGATCCATGGCGATGACTTTCACCGCGGTTTTGTCGAGCCTCAAGAAAAAGGCGATTTCTTCACAGACGGACAGGCTTCCGATCCCGTATTATGGGAAAATATCATAGGATTCAACTGGGACTGCATCCTGTCTACGGCGGACCGGGCTCTCGGACAGGGTCTGGATGTATTGATCGACTACGTGATCGAGGATGAACTTCCCCGCGTCAGAGAACTGACGGACAGGCACGACGCCCAGCTGCATTATATCGTCCTGACCGCCGATGATGACGAACTGACGCAGCGGATCCGCCAACGCGGCGATACCGACATGATCGGACGTTCGCTGTTCCTGAAACGTAAGCTTGAAACGATGCC